>NZ_JAEQCE010000045.1:0-38728 GCF_020738665.1 Microcoleus sp. PH2017_08_TRC_O_A | reverse complement strand
TTAGCATCCCACTTACAGAAGTCACAACCACTTATGTCAGATTTTTTGGTTCCTACTCTTCTAGGATAACTGGGGTTATATTTAATTGCAAGCCCCTAAACTAACTGATCTAGGCCTTAGCAGAAATGAAATCAGCGACATCAAATCTTTGGAATCTTTGACTGAACTTACTGTGCTCTCCCTCGATAACAATCAAATCAGTGACATTAAACCATTACAGTCATTGACTAAGCTGAATTTTCTCACTCTCGACAACAATCAAATCAGTGACATCAAACCGTTACAATTCTTGATTGAACTGGATTATCTCAGTCTTCGCTACAATCAAATCAGGAACATCCAACCCTTACAGTCATTGACTAAGCTGAATTTTATCGCTCTCGACAACAATCAAATCAGCGATATTAAACCCTTACAATCCTTGACTAAGCTGACTAATATCTCCCTCGGCGGAAATCCGATCGCCCCCAAAACTTGCCCTCTCAAACCAGAGTCTATCTGCAATTGGGAATTAGTACCTAAATCATAAAACTTTACTGTTCTGAAAATTAGAGGCACAAAATTATGACGTTTATAGTTGGACACAAACACATGAATTTGTCAAAGGCGATCGCAATTACTTGTAGTGTCCTCATCGCCCTAGCATTATTATGAATTTGGTTTATCGTTCCCAGGCTCTGCCTGGGAATACCTATCTGGAGGCTAGGCCTCGAAACAATATGGTAATATCGACATTGCCGAATTATTTAAGCAGTCTAGGGTCAAATATCTATGGACTTTTACATTGAATTAGAATAATTTTTATGATAAACTGGAATCAGTCGATTAAGGAGAGAGTTGTGTATGATCGCGCAAGTTGAAACCAAAACCTACACGGCTGAAGAATATCTAGAAGCTGAAGTCAATTCTGTGGATCGGCATGAATTTATCAATGGGGAGATTATTCTGATGGCTGGCGGTTCACCGGATCACAATGAAATTGCCCTTAATTTAGGTGGGGCGCTGAAACTGGCGTTAAAAGGGAAACCATATCGGACTTTTAGTTCGGATCAACGGCTTTGGGTTCCCCAGCTTAATAATTACACTTACCCGGATTTGATAGTGGCGGCGAAACCGATCGAACTTCAATCTGGACGCACTGATACAATCACTAATCCTCTGTTGATTGCTGAGGTGCTATCTAAAGGTACTAGGGCTTACGATCGAGATGACAAGTTTGCGGCTTATCGCAGTATCCCGAGTTTTCAGGAATATTTATTAATCGACCAATATCGAGTACAGGTGCAACAGTATTCTAAAACTGATGCGAATAAGTGGATTTTTTCGGAATATAGCTGTGCGGGCGATCGGCTGATGTTAACGTCTGTGCAGGTGGAAATTTCGGTAGCAGATTTGTATGAAAATATTGAGTTTAGTGAATAGTTACCTCTCGATCGCTCGGCGGTTAAAACCGCTGCTACACAAACAATGTCCGCCTCCGCGGACTAAGAAATAAAGATAATTGATTTCTGATCTATTCACCGATCGCCCCTGAGTCCCTAGATCTCACCAACAAACCATATTTCGGGGCAAAAACCATCGCCAACACAAACAGCAGCGTTTGCAGCACCACAATACATCCGCCTGTCGAACCATCAATGTGATAGCTGATATAAGTTCCCATTACGCTAGAAAATACTCCCGAAGTCATCGCAATTAGCGTCATATGGTCAAAATTATCACTCAATAAATACGCCGTAGCCCCCGGAGTTACCAACATTGCTACTACTAAAATAATCCCGACTGTCTGAAGTCCCGCAACTGCTGTCAGCGATAGCAAAGACAGCAACACGTAATAAAGGAAAGTGATATTTAAACCGATCGATCGCGCGTGGGTCGAGTCAAAACAAAACAGGATTAAATCTTTGCGTAAAATTGCCAGCGTCACTAAGGTAATGACACTAATAATCACAGTTTGAACAATATCTGAATCGGAAATACCTAAGACATTGCCAAATAAGATATGCGTTAAGTCGATCGAACTTCTGACTTTAGAAATTAACACCAAACCAAAGGCAAAAAATCCAGTAAACACTAAACCAATCACTGTATCTTCTTTAACGCGAGTTTTTGCTTTGATAAAGCCGATCGCAATTACGGAGCCCACGCCAAACAAAAACGCCCCCACCGCCAAAGGAATATTCAGCACATAAGCAATCACAACCCCCGGCATCACCGCATGGGAAACCGCATCGCCCATCAAAGCCCATCCCTTCAAAGTCATATAGCACGAAAGCGCCGAACAAACAATCCCTACTAAGGCGCTGACTAAAATCGCCTTCACCATAAATTCATGCTGCAACGGTGCGGTAAACCACTGAATTAAGTCCATTATTGCTTCTCCCGATTCACTTGAGTTAACCGACTTTTTGCAGACGAAAAATCACCAACCGAACCGCCAAAGGTGCGGGAAAGATTTTCTTCTGTAAACACTTCTGAGGTGTTGCCGTAGGCGAGAATACTGCGATTAATTAATACTACTTGGTCGCAAAATGTAGTAATCGATTCTAAATCGTGAGTTGAAACCAGAATTGTATGGCCTGTTTGACGCAATTCCATCAGCAAATCAATCATCATTTTCTCGGTTTTGATATCAACTCCGGCGAAGGGTTCATCTAGCAGTAAAACCTTTGCTTGTTGCGCCAAAGCCCGCGCAAAAAAGGTGCGTTTCTTTTGTCCCCCGGATAACTCTCCGATTTGGCGATCGCGCATGGGCCACATTTCCACCCTTTCCAAGCTTTCTCGCACCGCTTGTTTGTCGATCGAACGAGGAATCCGCAACAGATTCATGTAGCCGTAGCGCCCCATCATCACCACATCATAAACGTTCACCGGGAAATTCCAATCTACCTCTTCCGACTGAGGCACATAGGCAACCAGATTGCTTTTTTGCACTTGACGGATCGGCAAGCCATTAATTAAAATTCGTCCGGTGTTTGGCTTCACAAACCCCATAATTGCCTTAAACAGGGTTGATTTTCCCGCACCATTCATCCCCACCAAACCGCAAATTGTCCCCGCTTTAAGTTGCAGAGAGGCTCTGTGCAAGGCTACTTTACCATGATAAGCAACCGTGACATTTTCAATGTCAATACTGATTCTATCCATACCAATTTCTCCAAATTACCAAATTACCAATGCCCAATGCCCTATCCCCCATTACCCTGTAGTCCTTTTATCAAAGTATTGACGTTGTATTCAAGCATCTTAAGGTAGGTTGATGCAGGGCCTTCCGATGGAGAGAGGGAATCGACATAAAACACCCCGGCAAATTTTGCCCCGGTTTCCTTTGCTACTTGAAGCTGTGCTTCGTTGCTGACGGTACTCTCGCAAAATACGGCGGGGATTTTGTTTGCTTTGACTGTATTAATCACCCGTTCAACTTGTTTCGGTGTAGATTGCTGTTCGGCATTTACAGGCCAAATATAAACTTCTTTCAAGCCGTAGTCGCGCGCAATGTAAGAAAAGGCGCCTTCACAACTTACTATGTAGCGTTTTTCTGGCGGAATCGCTGAAATAGCTTGTTTGAGCTTTTCATCGATCGCTTCAATTTGCTGACTGTATTTTGTCGAATTCGCTTCATAGGTTGCAGCATTGGCTGGATCGGCATTTGATAAAGCTCTGCGAATATTTCTAACGTAAATTAAGGCATTTTTAGGTGACATCCAAGCATGAGGATTCGGTTTACCTTTGTAGGAATCTTCGGCAATATTAATGGGATTGATTCCTTCGCTGACAGTAATGCGAGGAACTTTTGGCAAACTGTTATAAAATCGAGTTGCCCAACGTTCTAAATTCAATCCGTTATCCAAAATTAGACTAGCACCTTGCCCTCGTTTTAAGTCGCTAGGAGTGACTTCATAGCCGTGAATTTCCGCCCCAGGCTTTGTGATGGATTGAACAGTTAGCTTGTCACCAGCGACGTTCTGCGCCATGTCTGCCAGCACCGTAAAGGTGGTGAGAATGACTTTTTTGTCTTTTCGGAACCAATCGGTGGCAGTAGGGCTAGAATCTCGATTTTGATTGGTTTGAGGCTCTACCGTCGTCTGAGTGTTGCACGCGGTGACGCACACTCCCAGCAACAGCCCCAATCCAATCATCTGATATTGTTTCCAAACGGGAGAGGAGAGGAGAGATAGGGGGAAAGGGCGAGATGGAGTCATAATTTGACGCTTTTTGAGCATATATTCCAAAATGCTAGCTAAATTTGCCACAGATTACGGCAGACAGCCCGATCGACTATCGCTAATTTTCATAATCTTTTCATTATTTAAATTTATCACAGAATCGGGGAAAATGAAAGAAGCATGAACAGTGAGGGTAAATAGGCGATCGGATCAGCAAAATAGACTCTTCAGTGAGAAGCCTGTTTTGGGGAGACACGATGCCTACCCACAAGTTTTGAATATGATAAACTTAAATAGATCGCTGATTGAAAAGTGTATAATTGCTGAGGTATTATAGTTGGTTGCGGAAAAAGATTACCAAAGAATGATTCAATCATTGCAATGGGATGGGTTGCGAACTCTATGAAACAATATCGAAAATCGCAGCACTCCAGGATGGGACGCGGGCAAAGCCTTTGAGTACCTGATTATCCGAGCATTTCAACTTGATGGTGCAGAGGTAAAATGGCCTTACAGCGTGACACTTTTTGATGAGGTAGTCGAACAAATTGATGGCGCTGTCCATTGGTTGGGACTTTCTTGTTTAGTTGAAAGCAAAGATTTTGCAGACAAAACAGTTGATATTACTCCTATTGCTAAACTTCGCAATCAACTTTTACGTCGTCCCGCAGGTACAGTTGGATTAATTTTTAGTCGTACTGGGTTCACCAATGCGGCTGTTAGCCTTTCATACTTTTCGCTGCCACAGGCGATTCTGATGTGGAATGGAGCAGAACTAAAATATGCCTTAGAACAGGAAAAAATTTGCGAACTATTAACTTTAAAATACCGTGCCTGTGTAGAAGAAGGATTGCCTAATTACAACGTTATCGAGGGAGATATTCAATGATTACTTACATTCTTTGTGAAGGGGCTTTTGATGCACAACTACTTAAAACTGTGCTACCAGAAAATTTACTCACTGATGTGGGAGTTGTTGTTGGTGGTAAAGTATATAATATTAAGTCACTAGCTATGTCTTTAATTGTGCGGCGGCGAGTACCAGTTCTGATCGTATTTGATGCAGATTCAGTAGTACCGGAGTTAGTTGAATTACGTCGCAACGATATTGAAGAAATACTTGAATTTGTAGCGGGTAAGACACCATTTAAAGTAGTTTCTGCTGTTCCTGAAATAGAAATTATCTTTTTTCAAGATGTCTCTTTGCTTTCGCGGTTGATAGGATACATTCCTCCTCAAGATGTACTTGACTTGGCAGTTTGTCAACCTAGAAAAGCTTTAGAAGAATTGATTGCCCGATCAGAAAATATTCACGATCGCTCACAAATAATCGATCATTTGACTAATGAAGATATTGAGATTTTGCGATCGTCTTCAGTTATGCAGGAGATTGTTCACTTTCTTGATTCTGTACGTGAAACAGTAGCAGCTACTTTATAATACTCTAATTAATAACTTTGTTAATTTGAGTATAGATATTGTATGATTGGCGATTCACTTCCTGGTTGCAGGCTAATGCTTATTTGCAACAGCTAAAACTAGAGGAAAATACTGTTTCAAGTCTGCTCGAAATCATTGCCACCTACGAACTCAACTATGTAATTGTGTTTTTGTCGATCACGAATGACAAGAAAATTTGGGATTTTGTGGCAAAAGTTGGCAATTTATGCGGTTCGCGTGCTATTAACATATATGCAAGCACTGGGAAGAATTTTAACCCTCCCGGAAATCCTAAAGTTTATTCAATTCTCCCTATGCCGAAATCACCATCAATCGAAATTTCCAAAGTAACTCGCTACCAAAATGCAGCGCTGAATTACTATTTGGGCTTGACAGAATCTCCCTATCTTCACTATGGCTATTGGGAAACCTTACCTGTGCCCGCTGATGAACTAACACTCGCGCGGCTACGCATCGCCCAGCAAGCTTATACGGATAAGTTGTTAGATTTTATCCCGAAAGACATTAAGACTGTCCTAGATGTAGGATGCGGGATTGGGGGAAATGCGGCTTATTTGCTCGATCGCGCTTTTGGAGTCGAAGGACTAGCGCCCGATCCGTTCCAACAACAGCGCTTTCTGAAGTGTACAGGCGATCGCGCCATCTTCCACCTCACCAAATTTGAAGACTTCCAAGCCACCCATTCCTACGATTTAGTCCTCTTTAGCGAAAGCAGTCAATATATGTCTGCTGTCGATATAGCTAAAGGTGCGGCGGCGGTGCTCAATCTTGGAGGATACGTACTGCTTGCGGATATGTTGCGCTCTAATCGTGATTATACAGAAGGAATGTTTTCTAACTGTCATGTTGTGGAAGAACTGGAATCTGCATTGATGCAAGCGGGGTTTAATTTAGTAAAAGCTGAGGATATTTCTGCTCATATTGTACCAACAATTGATTTGTATGTCGATACTTTCCGCAGGTATGGACTGAACACAATGATTTATGTTGCAGATTTAATTTCGATCGCGGTTCCGCCGATTCATAAAATTCTGCGTTGGATATTTCGCCGCTGGTTTAAGAAATTGGTGGTTGAAGGATTGGAGGCGAGTCAACTTTTTGAGCAGCATCTCTGTTATGAGATTCAACTTTGGCAGTTGAGAGAAAAAGATGAACGCAGCAAATAGAAGATTGGGCGGTTGAAACCGCGTCTATACAAATTGCTGTAATTGTCATTGCGAGCTCCTAGCGAATCAATCGCATAATCTCGGGGATTGCTTCGCTAAGAGCTCGCAATGACATATTGCAGTTGATAGTATTTAAATTTAATTTTTGTGCGGGCTAGAAGCCCACCCCACAAATCCCAATTACCAATTACCAATTACCAATTACCAATTACCAATTACCAATTACCAATATATGTCTCAATCAATTCTAGAATTCGATCGCACTTTTTACTCATATCCGTGCACTTCGCGAGTAGCAATTCACGATTTAAGCCTCAAAATCCCCGCCGGGAAGCGCTGCGGGCTCATCGGTCAAAACGGCTGCGGCAAAACCACCTTGTTTCTGCTAGCAAATGGCTTGTACCAACCGCAACAGGGAATCATTCGCTGGGAAGGCGAACCGTTTCGTTACGATCGCAAATCTCTCATGAAACTGCGCCAACAAATCGGACTCGTCTTTCAAAATCCCGAACATCAGTTAGTTGCTTCCACAGTCGAAGAGGATATCTCCTACGGATTGTACAATCTAGGATTGCCAGAATCCGAAATTGCTCAACAGGTAAAAAAGGCGATCGAGCAATTCAACTTAAGCGAACTCGCCCGCGAACCAATCCACAACCTTAGTTTAGGACAAAAAAAGCGCGTTTCCATCGCCGATATCATGGTACTCAAACCCAAACTGCTGCTGCTAGACGAACCTACCGCCTATCTCGATCCGCGCCACACCAAACAACTGATCGGTTTGCTGCAACAAATTCACGCAGCCGGAACCACCATACTTTTAGCAAGTCACGACCTCGATTTCATCTATCGCTGGGCCGATTGGGTGTTTGTGATGGATTGCGGAAAACTGATTCTAGAAGGCACACCCGAAGCCGTTTTTGCCCAGCGGGATGTCTTGGAACAATTGCAACTTGGCGTACCGCTGGCGATCGAGCTAATCGACCAAATAAAGGATCTCATTGACAAAAATCCTAACTCAAAACTGCCCGCTTTCGAGGAATTGCAACAACAAATTTTACAAACCCGCAGACTGCTGTAAAAACCTGTAAAAAACCTTTATGTAAGGTGTCCATTGTGTACCTACTCAAATCAACTGCCAAGGGTGCATCTGGTTTTTGAAGCCTGAAGAAGCATGACCGTATATAAGTTATTAGTTATAATCCCATATTGACTGCGGTCATGCTTCGCCCCTACGGATATATTTGCCTTGCACAGGTCGCTGCACCCACTGTCAACTGTCAACTGTCAACTGTCAACTGTTTAACGATCGTACCAAAGTTGCAGCGCCAACCGATGAACTTCGCGCCAACTAACATTTTTAAGTCTGGCAATTTCCGCACAATCTTCGTATTCCGGCTGTACGTTAACAATCGTTTCTCCCGACTTAGCAACTTTTATTTGCACTTCGCCGTATTCTGTTTGAACTTTCTGGATTTCTCTATCCAAAATAGTTCTCTGTTGAGTCGATCGCCTAATTCCCAGAGTAGTAGTCTCTCGAAACATCACAGCTTCGCAAGCATCCTGAAATTCGGGATGACAAATCACACTTAACAAAACCCCCAGCCGCGACTTTTTCATCACAATTGGTGTAGTAAAAACATCCAGAGCTCCGGCGAGAAACAAAGCATCAAAAACATAGCCGATCGCCTGCGGGTTTAAATCATCAATTTGCGTTTCCAAAACACAGACTGTTTCTTGGGAATGGGGCATTGGGGATGGGGCATTGGGCATTGGAAATTGGTTAAATACTTCCTTCTTCCCTCTTCCTTCTTCCTTCTTCCCTCTTCCTTCTTCCTTCTTCCCTCTTCCTTCTTCCTTCTTCCCTCTTCCTTCTTCCTTCTTCCCTCTTCCTTCTTCCTTCTCCCTTCTTCCTTCTTCCTTCCTACCAATCCAGAGGCGCAAAATATTAGGAATTGCCAGATTTCGCGAACCTGCACCCAAACCAATTAGCTGAACTTGCATCGGTGGCGGCGGGCCAAAAGCAGAGGCGAGAGTACAGGCGATCGCAGTTCCTGTAGGAGTGCACAATTCGCGATCGATTCCATTACTATAAACCGGTACTCGGTGCGTTTCCCACAACCGCATCACAGCAGGCGTAGGTACAGCTAACCTACCGTGGGCCGCCTTCACCGTACCCCCACCAGTCGGCATCGGCGAAAAGTAAAACTCATCAATATCCAACCAATCCAAACCCAAACAAGTACCGACAATATCAACAAGTGCATCCGTAGCCCCCACCTCGTGGAAGTGAACCTCACTGGGGGGAATACCGTGTACGGCAGCCTCTGCATCTGCTAACTTGCCAAATACGGCCAAACTCCAAGCTTCCACCCGCGGAGGCAATTTTGCAGCGACGATAATTTGCTCAATTTCTGGTAAGTGGCGGTGATGAGTGTGGCTAATTTCCGCATCTGCTTCGCCGTGAGTGTGAGAATGTTCTTCCCCGTGATGGTGGTGGCGCGCATCGAAAGTCGGCGATTCAGTTTCCGAGGGATCGAGGGCGGAGTCAGCAGCCAGATTGTTTGATTTTAAAGGCAAATCCGCAGCTAAATCGACATAAAATTTAGTTGCTTGTTGAGTATTCCGGTGAACTAATTCGGCCCGCAATTGGTACTCAGTCGAAATGCCTAGTAAATGGAGTTTTTCGATTAGGTACTCTAAGGGAACGCCCGCGTGTACAAGAGCTCCGAGGCACATATCGCCAGCAATGCCGGTTGGGCAGTCAAAATAAGCTATTTTATTCATTATTAACAATTAATTTTCAACATTGATTGTTTTAGCACATTTGTCGATCGCCCACTTAGCCTGGAATATATTAACATGGCAATTATTTACGGACTCCATCCAGTTGCACCCCAGAAAGACCGAATCGAGAAGATTACAAAAGCTCTCAAAGATGGGGCCGTGATGCTTTATCCCACAGATACAGTTTACGCGATCGGCTGCGATCTCAACTCCAAATCTGCCGTAGAACGAGTCAGGCGGATCAAGCAACTATCCAATGATAAGCCTTTAACATTTATGTGTTCCTCATTGTCAAATATCACCGAGTATGCTGCCGTCACCGATGAAGCATACAGAATCATCAAGCGGTTAATCCCCGGGCCCTACACATTTCTGCTACCAGCTACCAAATTAGTGCCCAAATTGGTAATGAACCCAAAACGCAAAACCACGGGAATTCGCGTTCCCAACCACCCGCTTTGTTTTACACTTCTAGAATCTTTGGGAAATCCGATTATTTCCACATCTGCTCACATTACCACTGATGATGAAGGTGCTGCACCAGTACCTGCTGCAAAAGCAGAAAGCTTTGGCAAAGCTGAACTATTTGACTGTTTTTTAAAGTTAGTAGATATCATTGTCGATGATGATTCCGATCCAGGATATCAAGTTTCTACCATTCTCGATTTAACTGAAAACAAACCAATTGTCGTTCGTCGCGGTTTGGGATGGGAAGCGGCCGCCGCTTGGGAACAAGATTAAAAATTAAGAGGAATTAGACTTGAATTGCAAAACTCGCAAATTATCTTGAATTAATCTCCGTCCATTCTTCAACCCACGGAGGTGGGTTTGGTTTGTATAGACGCGGTTTCAACCGCCCGGTATTATATCATTCTTCAACCCACGGAGGTGGGTTTGGTTTGTATAGACGCGGTTTCAACCGCCCGGTATTATATCAAATTTAATTCAAATAACCCGTAGGGACACAACAACGTTGTGTCCTCTATCTTGACTTGTCTAAATCGTGGCTAAGAAACCTGCGAAAAAGACCTAAGCCTCCACCTTAACTCCTTTCCAAAAAGCAACATATCCTGCAATATTTTTAGCAGCATCTTTCGGAGTAGGATAGTACCAAGCAGCATCCTTATTAACCTGTCCGCCGACTTCAACACTATAGTAACTGGCAACACCTTTCCAACCGCAAGTAGTGTGAGTGCTGCTATCCTTGAAATACTCGCGGTTGATGGCATCCGCCGGGAAATAATAGTTATTATCTACCATTTCGCACTTATCGCTCTCGGCCAAAACGGCACCATTCCAAATTGCTTTCGGCATCGGTTTATCTGCTTAAATTGAGATTCTCAAATATTGTAACTGTATTTGTGCTCAAAAGACCTAGAATAAGGTTGAAGTCAACAACCAATTACTGCAAATGTCAGGGTCGAATCCGCCAACATCTCTCGCGCCCTCATCCCTCGAACAATCCCTCAAACATTTCTTTGGCTATGACTCTTTCCGCCCGGGCCAGCGGGAAATTGTCGAAGCTGCTTTACAACAACGCGATATGATGATTGTCATGCCGACTGGCGGTGGCAAATCTTTGTGTTTTCAATTACCGGCTTTGTTGAAACCGGGATTGACGGTGGTGGTTTCGCCGCTGATTGCCCTGATGCAAGACCAGGTGGAAGCTTTGCAGGATAATGGGATTGGGGCGACTTTTCTCAACAGCACTTTGAGCGCGATGGAAACCCGATCGCGCGAAACAGCAATTCTCGAAGGTAAAATTAAACTACTGTACGTTGCGCCCGAACGCTTGCTGGGCGAGAGATTTTTACCGTTTTTAGATATAGTAGCTTCTAAGTTAGGAATTTCGGCATTTGCGATCGACGAAGCCCACTGCGTTTCGGAATGGGGACACGACTTTCGACCAGAATACAGGCAAATGGAGCGAGTGCGCGATCGCTACCCAGACATCCCCATTATGGGACTAACAGCCACCGCCACCGAGCGCGTCCGCCAAGACATCATCCAGCAGCTAAACCTGCGAAATCCCTACATCCACGTCGCCAGCTTCAACCGCCCCAACCTATACTACGAAGTCCGCCAAAAAACCAAGCACAGTTTTGCCGAAGTCTTGCAAATCATCCAAAAAAAAGGCGGTTCAGGAATCATCTACTGCCTCAGTCGCAAAAAAGTTGACGAAGTTGCCTACAAATTGCAGCAAAGTGGCATCCAAGCCCTACCATACCATGCCGGAATGAGCGATGTAGATCGATCGACCAACCAAACCCGATTCATCCGCGACGACGTACAAGTAATGGTAGCAACAGTCGCCTTCGGGATGGGAATCAACAAACCCGACGTGCGATTTGTAATTCACCACGACTTACCCAAAAACCTAGAAGGATACTATCAAGAATCAGGCCGCGCAGGCAGAGACAACGAACCATCCCACTGCACCTTATTTTTCGGATTCGGCGATGTCAAAACCATCGAATACATCATCGAACAAAAACCCGACGAACAAGAACAAAGAATAGCCCGCCAACAACTACGGCGAGTAATCAACTACGCAGAATCCAGCGATTGCCGCCGCACAGTCCAATTAAGTTATTTCGGCGATTCATTTCCCGGCGATTGCGGCAACTGCGACAACTGTTGCAACAAAAAACCAGTAGAAGACTGGACGCTTGAAGCCATGAAATTTCTTTCCTGCATCGCCAGATGTCAAGAAAAATTCGGGATGAATCACATTATAGACGTACTGCGGGGTTCCAAAAGTCAAAAAATATTGCAATACCAGCACAACCAACTTTCCACCTACGGCATTGGCAAAGATAGAACTGCCGACGAGTGGAAAAAGTTAAGTCGTTCGCTGATCAACCAAGGTTTTTTAGACGAAAAAACAGACGGCTTTCCCATTTTAAAACTCAACGAAAAAAGTTGGGAAATCATGAAACGCCAGCGCACAGTTGAAATCGCCATCGAAGCGCCACGAGAAGTACAGGGAAGAACTCGCTCTTTAGCCGTAGAAGTCGAAGGCTTATTTTCCATATTACGAAGTCTCCGCAAACAAATTGCCGACGAACAATTCGTACCGCCTTACGTAGTTTTTGCTGATAGAAGCTTGCGAGACATGGCAGAAAAACGCCCGCAAAATCTCACCGAATTTGAAGAAGTTTACGGCGTCGGTAGCAACAAGCGAGATAAGTACGGCAAAATTTTCTTAGAGGCTATTCACACTTTTTGCAAAGAACAAGGATTGCCAATAGGTACAGCATCTTCTGCTGCCGCCAATCTTCCCACTCTTGCTAACGTTCCATCTTATTCGCAGATGCAAACCTGGGAATTGTACCGACAAAATTTGACTGTTCAAGCAATAGCGAATGCACGGGGCATGAGTCCGACTACTATTGCGGGACATCTGGTAGAATTGATGGATATGGGTCGGGAAGTTGATATAAATTTGTTAGTAGAATCGGAAAGCCAACAGGCAATTGTACAAGCAATTGAAGTTGTTGGAGATGAGAGATTGAGAGTAATTTATGAGTATTTGCAAGAACGTTATACGTTTGAGGAAATTAAGTTTGTCCGCGCTTGGTGGCGGCAAAATTATGTCAGCTTTTAACCGCTGATATCGGCGGATCAACGCTGATGGACGCAGATGATTAATGGATAGGAGCGGAAAATGAGAATTAAGAAAGTAGCTTTTTGGGATAATTTACGAGAGTGGCATTTTGAACCGCTCTATTTTTCCAATTTGGCTTTATTAGTTGGTGTCTCTGGTGTGGGTAAAACACAAATTTTGAAAGGAATTTTGAATTTACAACGAATAGCTAATGGTGCTTCGTTAAACGGCTTAGCATGGGACGTTACATTCTCGACAGTAAACAATGTAGAATATCGCTGGAAAGGCGAATTTGAAACACAAAAAATCCCTGCCATCATTCCTAATGAGGAAGACGAAATTAATAAATTTAGAATCGTTCGAGAACATCTATCGAGAGAGGGAAGTGTAATCATAGAAAGAAGCGATAATGAAATTAAATTCAAAGGCGAGACAACGCCAAAATTATCGCCGTTTCAAAGTGCAGTTGAAATTTTAAATCAAGAAGAAGATATTTCACCTGTCCAGCAGTCTTTTAATGAAATCATTTATAGCGACAATTCTAGCTTGTTAAATGGAATTTATGGTATACCTGTAAGGGTACTGTCGATAATCTCAGATAATGATTTTGCTTTAGAAAATGTTCAGGAAAGTGATCTGCCAATTCTTCTTAAATTGGCTTTAATGGCTCGGCATTGTCCCGATATTTTCGATAAAATAAAAACTAAATTTATCGATGCTTTCGAGCAGGTAGAAGATATTAAAGTAGAAGCATTAGAAGATAACGCCAATCCATCTTTTACCCGTTTTCCTATTCAAATCAAAGAAAAAGGTGTCAATGACTGGATTTTCCAAAACAATATTTCTTCAGGAATGCTGAAGACTCTCATTCACATTGCCGAACTGTACTTGTCGCCCGAAGGTACGGTAATCTTGATTGATGAATTTGAAAACAGCTTGGGGATTAACTGTATCGATGTTGTGACAGATTTGATTGTGGAAAATAGAAATATTCAATTCATTCTTACCAGTCACCATCCGTATATAATCAATAATATTGGGATGGAACACTGGAAAATAGTTACTCGCAAAGGTGGAGTTGTGACTGCGATAGATGCTAAAGATTTGAATTTGGGGAAATCGAGGCATCAAGCTTTCATGCAACTGATTAATCTAGAAGAATACAGCGAGGGAATTAAAGTTTAATGAATCTGTATTTTTTAGTCGAAGGGATGCAATCGGAGAGAAAAGTTTATCCAGCTTGGTTAAGTCATCTGTTGCCTGAATTAACACGAGTTCAGAGTTACGATGAGGTGAATGAAAAAAATTATTACCTGATTAGTGGTGAAGGATATCCATCATTATATGATTTTATTCCTCCTTCGATTGAGGAAATTAACTTAAGTGGAAAATACAACTATTTTGTAGTGTGCTTTGATGCGGAAGAAAATACTGTTGCGGAAAGGTACGCAGAAATTTATGATTTTTTAAATCAGGAAAAGCTAGTATTAAAAAATACAGAACTTGTGCTAATTGTTCAAAATCGCTGCTTGGAAAGTTGGCTGCTGGGCAATCGCAATATTTATTCAAGACATCCTCAACATTTAAGAGATCATCAAAGCCAACTTTTATTAGATTTATTAGATTATAATAAGTATTACGATGTTTCCATTGAGTGTCCTGAAAAGATGGGAAGATATCACAAATTTCATACTCACGCTCAGTTTCACGGAGCTTATTTGAGAGCATTATTGGCAGCTAAACATACCACATATTCTAAAACAAGACCCGGAGATGCACTCAAGCCCTTTTATTTGGAACAGCTATTGAAAAGAATTGAAGAGAAGCCAGAACAATTGACTACTTTTCGTCATTTTGTCGATTTTTGTAATAGAGTTAAATCTAAATTGCAGCATTAAATCGCAATAATTACAGAAATTACGCAGAACATCTAGTCGATCGCACCGATCGCTCTCTTAACTATCAAACAATATATCTTCAGGATATTGACAGAATTTATAAAATGTGTTGTTAACTCTCGAATTTTTGTGAAACTAGCTATTTACCCGATCGCCCTTAAATCGCATACAGTCATATAATCCCGCGGATTGAGAGATAACGTGCATACAGTTCGTGGATAACAAACAAATTTACGCATCGATTTGACTCGCTAAAATCATTTGAATTTAATCTTAGCAAATTGCGAAGTATCTTGTCAACTCCGATTCACAGTACAATCGATCGCAATATTGCATATGAGGAATCCCTATGTCAGAAAAGTTTTCCACCGAAATTAGCGATCGCATCTGCACTCACATGAACGACGATCACGCTAGCGCCGTAGTTTTGTACGCTCAAGCCTACGGTGGCAAACCAGAGGCAACATCAGCTCAAATGCTTGCGATTGATGCCAACGGGATGGATTTAACGGCTCAAGTCAATGACGAAATAGTGCCAGTCAGAGTAAAGTTCGTAGGCGTAAGCCGGGGCGTAGCCATCGCACTTTAGTAGACGCCGAAGATGCTCACCACACTCTCATTGACATGGTGAAACAAGCCCGAAAAGTTGCTAAGTAGCCAAATTATCCCTATTCTGTTATAATTTCAAAGTTCGTTCGTAGTACGGACTTTAGTCCGTTTAAATCCTTGATATGGACTAAAGTCATTACTACAAACCTTGAGTCTGGTGAAATGATTAATAAGGACTAAAGTCCTTACTCCAAACAAAATATTTAATCAAGTTAAATTTACATCTAAGATATCAAATAAAATGACAGAAAAATACCCCAATTCTAAAGAATTAGATGCCCGAAATGGCAGTAAAAATAACCCTTTCGATGCCCTAATCAAGCGACTGGATTTGATGATTCGCGCCCGGTACTCCCTGCTGTACATTGTCGGCGCCGAAGAAGAACCAGTCGAAGCTGTAATTGCCCAAGTAGCGCTGCAAGTAACACCCGCGCGCCGAGTATTGTTCTGGGATATCGTGCGCGGCTGGGAAGATAACGGTTCTGGAAAAGGTTCAGTAATGGCAGCGCTCGATCGCATCGGCAAGACCGCTGTCGAAGAATATACTCTATTTGTACTCCGAGATTTGCACCCAATCTTGAAATATCCCTACAGCAGTACAAGTGCTCCTGTAATCCGGGAATTACGTAATTTAACCAGGGAATTGAAGCGCAGCAAAAAAACGATCGTCCTCACTTCTCACGCGCTAGAATTGCCGGAGGAATTGAAAGAAGAAGTAACAGTAATTGATTTCCCTTTGCCCAACATCCAAGAAATCAATCATTTAATTTCCCACGTTGTGGAAAAGCCGGAACAGTTGCAAGTTAGCGGCTTAGTAAAGGAACAATTAGTTAAAGCTTGTCAAGGTTTGAGCCGCGCTCGCATCGGGCGGGTTTTAGCTAAAGCTTTGGCCGCCAAACAGCAAATTAACGAGTCAGATATTGACGGAGTTTTGGAAGAGAAACAGCAAGCAATTCGCCAAACCGGAATTTTGGAGTTTTGCAACTCCCGAGAATCCTTAAAAAATGTCGGCGGATTGGAGAATTTGAAACAGTGGGTAAAGATGCGGCAAGATGCTTTTACTGATGAAGCGCGCCGCTACGGTATACCCAATCCTAAGGGCGTTTTGTTGGTAGGAATTCAAGGAACGGGCAAATCTTTATCGGCGAAAACTATTGCTTGTGAATGGCGTTTGCCGCTGCTACGCTTGGATACTGGCAGATTGTTCGGCGGCATTGTCGGGGAAAGCGAAAGCCGGGTTCGGCAAATGATACAATTGGCAGAGGCGATCGCACCTTGCGTCTTATGGATCGATGAAATAGATAAAGCCTTCGGCAACATCATCAGCGGCGGCGACGGCGATTCGGGAACTTCGCGCCGGGTATTCGGCAGTTTGATCACTTGGATGCAGGAAAAAACTAGCCCAGTGTTTATCGTCGCAACTGCAAATAACGTGCGGATTTTGCCCGCTGAGTTGCTGAGAAAGGGCAGGTTTGATGAGATTTTCTTTTTGAATTTACCCTCGGAATCAGAAAGGCAAGATATTTTTAAGGTGCATTTACAGCGTTTGCGCCCCACTAGATTCCGCGACTTTGATTTGGCAATTTTGGCAAAGTCTTCTGAGAATTTTAGCGGTGCGGAAATTGAGCAAGTGGTGATTGATGGATTGTACCGGGCTTTTGGCACTTTTGTGAACGGGCAGCGCCGGGATTTGATGACGGAGGATGTTTTGAGGTCGATCGAGGATACAGTACCATTAGCTGCGATCGCGCGATCGCAAATTGAAGATTTGAAGCAGTGGGCGGCCGAAGCAGGTGCGAGAACAGCTTCTAACGATACTCGATTGATTGATGAATTGAAGCGTTACAGCCGGCCGCTGGGTGAAGATGCGATCGATAATTAACTGAATTTCGGTTCGTAGTAAGGACTTTAGTCCTTAATTCAGAGGACTGAAGTCCGAACGATCAAACCGGGTGCATCTGGTTTTTGAAGCCTGAAGAAGCATGACCGCATATAAATTATTAGTTATAATCCCATATTTTCTGCCGTCATGCTTCGCCCCTACGGATATATTCGCTTGCATGGAGATGCACCCTACGAACCTTACTCGACGGTGATTATTCCGCAAACCGAACCTCCCCAGACGGATAACACCCTAATTCAACCATTAACATCTCAGTTACATTTCGTTACGATAAGGAAACAGAGAGCAAAAAACTCTCACCCATAATATCAGAGGTAGCCATTATGAACGGTACATTTCGCGTCGGCAACCTGTTTGGAATTCCCTTTTTTGTCAACGCTTCTTGGTTTTTAGTCCTGGGTTTAGTAACTTGGCAATACGGCGGCGCACTAGCAGCCCTGTTTCCCACATTAGGCCCCGTAGCGCCGTGGCTGCTAGGATTACTCGCAGCCCTGCTGTTATTTGCTTCCGTCTTAGCCCACGAATTAGGACACAGTTGGGTAGCTATCAAACAGGGAATTGGCGTGAAATCGATTTCGCTATTTCTGTTTGGCGGACTGGCTAATTTAGAAAGAGAATCGAAAACCCCAGCCGAAGCATTTTGGGTCGCCATTGCAGGCCCGTTAGTCAGCTTATTTTTGGCTGGTTTGTTAACAGTTATCGGCGTCGGTGCAGCCCTCACAGGCCCAGCCGCAGCCATCGTTCAACTTTTAGCTTCCATCAACCTAGCTTTAGCCTTATTTAACTTAATTCCCGGCTTGCCCCTCGATGGCGGCAACATCCTCAAAGCGATCGTCTGGAAGATTACCGGCAACCCTTACAAAGGCGTAATTTTTGCCAGCCGCGTCGGTCAAATCATTGGCTGGATTGCCATTGCTACAGGCATCTTCGGCAATATTTGGAATCTAGTAATCGGTTGGTTCTTGCTGCAAAATGCCGGTCAGTCTGCACAGTATGCCACAGTCCAAAATGAACTCGCAGGACTCACAGCCGCAGATGCTTTGACTGCCGAAAGCCCGATCGTCCCAGAAAACTTATCCCTCAGAGAATTTGCCAACAACTACGTCATCGGTAGCACTCACACCTGGCGCCGGTTCCTAGTTACCGATGATGCCGGACAATTGGTAGGTGCGATCGACCTTGACGACATGAAAACCATCCCCACCGGAAGCTGGCCCCAAGTTCAAGTTAAAGAGCTCGTGAAGCCGATCGAATTTTCCACCACCGTCAAACCCGAATTGTCCCTCCTCGAAGTCGTCACCCTCCTCGAACAACTCAAAGTCCAAGAACTCCCCGTCACAGGCGAAAACGGCGTCCTAGTCGGGCTTGTAGAAAAAGCTGAGATTGCCCGCCTCCTGCAAAGACGAGCTCAAGCAAACCCTGCTTGACACCCTCAGATACTTGACAAATAACAGTTAACCCCCTCGATTTGCCTTACCAAAAGGGCGATCGGGGGGCTTAACTGTAGCTACCCAAAAGTCAAGTAAAATACTAAATTATTAGCTGCAAAGCAGCAATAAATAACTATAATAGTGTATTGATCATCTGAGCGAGGACGGTATGCCATCTCAGAACGTTACCTCTCAATCCGAAACCCAAGAGTCAAAAGTTCTACCTACTCTAACAAACAATATATTGCCCGAGGCGCGATCGTCTCAACCAACAGCTCAATTACAAAAATCAGAGCTGACAGTTTTTGCAGCTCAAGAGATCGTTTACAAATTTTTCATATATCACATCAACAACTCGGAACCAGAAGTTAGTCTCCAGGAATTCAAAAAAATCTTTATAGAACTAATTGCTCCAGTTAACCCTAAATTAATTCAATCCCTATACATAATAATTGAATTTAACAGTCAACAAGAATTTAACAACTTATTTAAACGCTGCTCTTACATCTTATTAAATAACTGGATATCCAACAAACAATACGAACTTGCTCGGAAATTAATTACAATTATTAGCGAGAGAACCCTCAGCGAGCCTCACGCAGACAATATTCTCAAAAGACTGAAAGTGTGGCTGACAAACTTTGTCAGCAGCCAAGACTATGAAAACATCAAATTATTTGTATTGAAGTACGGCGACTACCGGCCCGTAGAAAAGCACTGGACTTCTCGCTATCAGCCTTATTTGCTAGCCACTCAATATCTCGATACTAAAAACACCCTCGAAGCACGCCAAACTGCCAAACTCTTGTCCCAGAAGTTAAAAGACAAGTATAAGTTTGACCTAGCAATGTATACATCTCGCTCTCAGTCAGCCACATTCAAATTTAAAAATTATCATAATCCCACACTTTTAGGAGAGGAAGCCCTGCGTTTAATCAAAATAATTTTGGTCAACCGAGGCTCGTTGAACTATCGCAGCTTAGCCAATCTTTTTATCAGTCACAGTCAAAATATTACCTACAAGCAGTTCAAGGAATCTCTGATTAAGTATTTATGTTATTACAATGAAAAAAAAAATAGTTCTGATATTTATCACCAACAACTCATCAATATTTTAGATAATTTTCATCCCCAGAATGACGAAGAAAGTTTGAACAGTAGCCTGTTGCTCAGAACTTGCAATTATCTAATCAAATGTTTGACAGTGGAAAATTCTGGGGAACCAACCGCCTTATTTCTAATTTTCGTGACTCAACTAAATCCTTTAACGCTAGCGATTTTGATGCTAAAGATAATTTTAATCTCACCGTATTCCCAAACCTACTTAGAACTTTGTTTTGCTCGATTAATTGAATACTATCAAGATAACTCCGCTGCTGAATGTCAGTGGCTAATTAAATTTTTAGAAGTTTGCCAGATTGCTCTAACTATTTATGGAGACAATGTTCAATACAATCTAGTGAATATGTCAGACAACAATCAAGAGGAACATTTGTTTATCGACCTCAATAACTGTCGAGTTTTTTCTCAACACAAACAAACACCCAAAAATCGAGATTAGTCATTAGCGCTGTCCCCGATCGCGAACATTATTAGCGATGTATTCGTAGGGTGCGTCGCCATGAAAAATCCCTAAACTTAATCGGCAATCTGATAGCGACGCACCTTATACCAATTCACTATGAAGGTACACGCTCATACATGGTAAAGTAGAGGAGAGCAAATGTTGATTTTTTCGGGGAGAACTGGTATTAGTCATTAGTCATTAGGTGTACCCTACAGCTCAAATTTTGCAATCAAATCCAGTATCTTTTGATAATCAAAATTATCTAAATAATTCATCATAACTTCGGCAAAAATAGGATTATCGCTGCGAATTTCCTCAATTGTTTTGGCAATAAAATCGAAGTCAGCCTGATGGACTGCCTGTTTGAGATTGCGCGTCCATTCTGGGGAAACTTGCGGCTTAGAGTCCAACGTAAAGATTGCAGCACTATCAGATATTTTTTCGGTAACAATAGTTGAACTCTCCGATAAATTATTTAATGTAACATATTTATTGATGACTTCAACAGGGCCGACTCCCGTCACAACTTGAATATCAAATTTGAAGACTGTGCCGCGTCCAACTTCGCTCTGGGCGGTAATGTCACCGCCCATTAATTTGATGAACTCGCGGCTGATACTTAATCCTAAACCTGTACCTTTTTGAACTTTTTGACCAGATGAACTTTGCACGAATAATTCAAATATACTGTCTAATTCCTCGGGGATAATTCCTAACCCTGTATCGGCAATTTCAAAGTAAATAAAAGCATTATTTTTTTGAGCTTCTGATAGATTGATATTATTATCTGGTTCTGGAGATATAGCTACTTCTATTGTGGGTTTTACTGTTACTGAAATTGAGCCTTTTTGGGTGAATTTAACGGCATTATCTAACAAATTAATCAGCACTTGTCGCAACTTAACATCATCAGCTTGTACGTACTGAGGAACATCGGGCGAGCGGTTGACAATTAATTGCAATTCTTTATTTTGTGCGGGAAGTTGAAACATATTTTGCACGTCGCCCAGCAAACGGTACAAGTCAAAGTTTTTTGGGTTGAGTGTCATGCGTCGAGCTTCAATTCTAGATAAGTCTAATATTTGATTAATGAGTTGAAGCAAGTGTTCTCCGCTGCGACGAATAATTTTAATATTCTCTTGTTCCTGCAAAGTTAAATTAGCACTGGGTTCTATTAATTGAGCAAAGCCGAGAATGGCGTTGAGGGGTGTTCGCAATTCGTGGCTCATGTTGGCAAGAAAGATGCTTTTAGCTTTGTTGGCAGCTTCTGCGGCTTCTTTGGCTTGTTTGAGTTCTTGTTCTGCTTGTTTGCGATCGCTAATATCAAGTATTATGCCGTGCCAGACGATATCTCCATTTTCGCGCAATTCTGGGCGAGAATAGCCTTGCAGCCATTTGAGTTTTCCCGATGCTGTCACAATCCGCCACTCGTGGGAAAATGGTTCAAGATTTGTGGCGCTGTTGACAATTGCCTCGAAGTGGCTGGGGCGATCGTCCGGGTGCATTTGTTCGTAGAGTAAAGCAGAGTTGTTTTTGACTTCCTCCGGCTCTAATTCTTGAATTTCTCGGCACATAGGACTGATATATTCCATCTTGACTGAGCCGTCGGGATGTTGCACGAATATGTAAAGTTCTCCGGGAACCGTGATCGCTAATTTGTGAAACAGAGCTTCGCTTTTTTGCAAGGCTAATTGTGCTTGTTTGCGATCGCCAATATCAATCCCAAATCCAAAAAGAAAGTCAAAATTGCCATTTTCATCCAAAACGGGCGTACCGTGCCACTCGACTAACAAACCCCGATCCGACTTGGTGACAATCCGGTGCTCATTAACCGTTTGCGGGCTGGCTTTGACGGCCTTAAAAATCGAGTGCAATCCGGCTCGATCGCCCTCGGGTACAAATATAGCTAAATAATCTTTGCCGATAACTTCTGCGGCAGTATAGCCCACAGCTTGCAGCATACAGTCATTCACCCGCAGGATTTTACCCTCACAGTCGATCGCCACAAAAAATATCGGAGAATTTTCGATAATCTTGAAGTTAAAGTCGCGCTCTTTGCGGATAATTTTTGTAGCTTGCTTGCGCTCCTCAATTTCGATTTCCAAGCGGGCATTGATTTCGGCTAACTCGGTTGTGCGCGAAGCTACTTCAATTTCCAGAGTCCGGTTGTAGTCAGCCAATATTTTTTCTGCTTGTTTGCGATCGGTGATATCTTGAAAAACAATAATCACATACAGGACATTGCCAAGAGCGTCAAACACCGGCATCGATCGCACTTGCAAAGGAATAATTTTCCCACCGAGGCGAATTTCCATATCTTCAACAATCATTGTTGCACCCCTCACAGCCCGTGCAAACGGGGACTTATCGATCGGGTACAGCCGATCGGTGCCTGCTACATAAAGCTGATAAGTTTCTGAGAGCCCTGCTGCGGTTGTACTTGGCATTGCCCTTTTGCCAGTGAGCTCTTCTCCCACCGAATTCATAAAAATAGTGCTACCTGTGGGAGTCAGGGCTGTGACTCCAACGGGCAAGCTTTCTAACAACTTGGCAAATTTTTCTTCACTAGACGCCAAAGCTTCAAAAGATTTTTTCAATTGAGCGGCCATTTCATTAAAAGACTGGGCTAATTTACCGACTTCATCCAGCCTGCTCACACCAACAGTGCGATCGAATTCTCCTTGGGCAATATCTTTAGCTGCTGCGTTGAGACGCAGCAGCGGCAGCGTTACCCACCTAGCTGTCAGAACTCCGGCAATGGTCGATAGCAGTAGCGCGGCCACACAAAGTACAATCGTATTGCGGGTATTTCTGTTAACTTGCCCCATGAAATCGGATTCGGGAACTGCGATCGCAATCAGCCAGTTCAAACCGTAACTATCAGAAAAAGGCACCACTGCCACAAAATAATCCTGCCCGTCTCGGTTAAATTTCAGTTGATGCTGCTGCTTAATCTCGCCAAAGCCCCCGAAGTATTCGTACAAATGCTTAGCTGCGGTACGAATAACAGGAGTTTGGCTGTCTAAAACATTCAGCCGCTCCGGCTGGTGCTTTCCCGACAACTTTCTAAAGGGTGATTCTTGACTCGAACTGGCAACCAGCAAGCCCGATCGTTCGATCGCGAAAATTTCCCCCGTTTTGCTAAACCTGAGGCGATGGAGATATTGCTGAATTTCCAAGATCGAAAAGTCTACCGCACTAACTCCCAGCAATTTACCATTGCGATCGCGAATCGGTTGACTCGCAGCAATAAACACAGTCCCCGGAGTAAAACCGGGGTAAATGCTCGTCCAAATTGGTTTGTTAGCTGCGACAGCTTCTTTGTACCAAGGGCGCTGGCGAGCATCGTAGGTTCCTGCTTCTACTTTTAATTGAACCGTGCGAGTTCCTCTGTTGTCTGTAGCGTAGTAAATGTTCTGAGAGTTGGTAGATTTGTTAGCGACGACAATTTGCAAGCTCTTGTCCTTAGGGTTGCGCCAAATGGCGAGACATTCTCCTGATTTTTCAGAACCGAGGGACATCCACTGAATGCTTTTAAACGATTGCATTTGCTGCCAAAGGAACTTTTCTGCCCGAGGCTGGCGGCTTTCTAACTGTAAGTTTAATTCCTTGCGATCGATCGCTTCAGCGTTGAGTTGATTTACCCAGTGAGTATTTTCGAGAACACCACTCAGCTTTTCTTCAACTCTTTTCCCCGTCTCCCCGATCAATTTCTGGGCGAGCTCTTCGACTGCTCTTTGTCCGTTGCGAAAGGAAAAATATCCGACCATCCCGACTGCTGCGACGATTTGCACCACAAAAGAGCCGACTAGAACGCAGCGCAGAGGTATTTTTGTGGGTTGTCGGACAGTTTGAAAGGCGAATCGGGACAAAGGCATAGGCTGCTGACTAATTGCTCCCTAACACTGTAACTGTTTCGACCCATAATTTCACGTAGGGCGATCGAAGCTGGTTGCTTCGGTGTCAGTCGATTTGAGATTTGAGATTTGAGATTTGAGATTTGGGAATGAACGAGCTCGTGCTGGCGATCGCCAGCACGAGAGTTGCATCAGACAAGATTGGAAAAGTCACTCTCCAATCGGGAAATACATCTGCTTGTCCGTCAAACTTCATCCTGAAATCCCTCGAACCTGTTCCTTTTCCTTCTTCCCTCTTCGTTGTTCGGGTGCATCTGGTTTTGGAATAGGGCGAAGCATGACCGCATATAAGGAGGGAGCATCTCAATTTGGCATTTACAGTGCGAGCGTCCCCGCTCGCGTGCTTGTTTGTACAAGCACGCGAGCGGGGACGCTCGCACTACGATAAAAAATGCTTCTTGCAAAACTGAGATGCTCCCTATAAGGAATGAGAATTAAATAACTTACAATTTTAATGATTGTGGGATGGGCGTCCCGCCCGTCTATAAGGGACGGGCGGGACGCCCATCCCACTTTTAAGAGTGTAAGTTATTAAATTTTCGTTCCTAAGTTATTAGTTATCATCTCATATTGACTCTTGTCATGCTTCGCCCCTACGGATATATTCGCCTTGCACAAGCCGCTGCACCCCGTTGTTCGAGCAACTGTCAACCGTCAACTATCAACTGTCAACTATCAACAGCTACGCGGAAAATCCCCCGCTTGTCCAAACGGATATAGCGAGGGGCGAGAATAGGTATTCTCAGAAAATATAAAGTAGTAGCACTGGCTTTTGTCGAGCCATTGCCATCTATAGAATCCATACTGTTTTAGGCGCACTGAAAAATTTCAGAGCAAAATTTCAGAGCCCGCTCTTTGCCAGCAGTCAATGCTTGAAGTCAAACCAACCTGTTCAAGCAAGAATTCAAAGCAAATTGTAAAGACCTAGGATACTTCTTCGCGATCGATTTGGCGCAGGTGAATGTGCTTGCGTCCCAGAGAAATTTCAAATTCATCTCCCGGCTGGAGTTCCATTTGCTTGGTGTAGGCAGCTCCAATCAGTAAGTTGCCGTTAGATTGAACGCTAATCCGATAGCTAGCCGAGCGTCCGCCGCGTCCGTTGCCGTTTTGCTTCCCATCTAGCTGAATGCCTTCTGCATCAATCAGCGCATTCAGGAATTTCATCATGTTGACCCGTTCTACTCCGTTCTTGGTAACGGTGTAGTAGCCACAGGCTCTAGCTTTTTCTTCCTTGGTAAGGTTCTCTAGGTCTTTGACCTTTGTGATCAGATCTTCGCCTTCAAGGGGTTCGATATTTTTCTTTTTAGCCATTTACTGAGTCCTGAAATATTCAAGTGGTGTACGGATTTTTTCTCGGTTGGTTTTTGGTTTGACCAAGAAAGTTTAGCTTTATAGCCGGTCTTGACATACTCCCCCACCTAAAGGCGCTGGGATTCTGGGTTCAAACAGCGATTGCAGGTTCTTCACCTGTCTAACATCACCTCGCCCACAGGTTGATGCCCCAACCTGTTTGAGATTTTTTGAAATAAGAGAGTTGAGACCGGATTTTTATATCTCGCGAATCAACAAAGTCTACTCTATCATGAAAGCCGTCTTTTTAGGATGGGGCTTTAAACCCAATTGTTTGATAAAACTATATTACACCGATCGGCTCAATTGTTAACCACTATTGTCTAAATATTTTTAACAAGGTGGAGTCTTTCTTGAGGAGTAGCTGCCAGGAGCGTGCGAGCAATCTCTAAACTAGGTAGCATAAGCTATCAGCTATCAGCTAGCTGAATATTTGCCCCGCTCTTAAAATCCCATGAAGTTAACCACACGCGGACACTACAGTGTCAAAGCTCTACTGGATCTAAGTTTGCAACCTCGGTTCGGGCCGACATCGGTGAAATCGATTGCGAACCGACAGGAGTTACCCGCTCCATATCTAGAAAAATTGCTGATTGAAATGCGACGAGCCGGTTTAGTCCAATCTGTTCGGGGTTCCCAGGGAGGATATCAATTGGCTCGGGAGCCAGCTCAAATCTCTTTAGGACAAATCTTAGAGGCTGTAGGGGAAACTATTGAACCTTTACCTCGACATTCTCCTGACGCTACCCAACCAGAGGACTGGGTAACATTCAGTTTGTGGAACCGATTGCACAAAAAACTTGCTGAAGCGCTGTACAGTATTTCCCTCGAAGACTTATACTATGATGTCCGCAGTTGGCAAGCTGCTCTCGGAGAAGAAACTAGCTTTATCATTTAGATGGTAAGTTCATTCATTCGATCGCCAACTCACATGGACGCAACACTTGTTACCTACTCTGGTGGCACACGTTGCGGTGCTGTCCGCTTCACAGTCACGGTTGACAAACACTCGTCATCTGACTGCAACTGCTCTATCTGTAAAAAGAAAGGATTTTTGCACCTGATTGTGCCGCCCGAACGTTTTACCTTGCTCTGCGGGGAAGATGTTTTGACAACCTATACATTTAATACAGGCACTGCTAAACATACTTTCTGCCGGATTTGTGGGATTCACTCGTTCTATCGTCCCCGATCGCATCCCGATCAATTCGATGTCAACGTCCGCTGTCTTGACGACTATGCCGTTTCCCAATTTCAGATTCTACCCTTTGACGGTGTTAATTGGGAACAGAACGTACACGAACTGCACGACGAAAGTCATCTCAGCAGTTAAAATCGGCTCTAAAAAATCACACTCCGCTCGATGTAGCTGCTGTTTTAACTGCTGCTACCCGATCGCTCACTAGCGATCGAAGGGACTATCATGTTGAACACCATATATAATAATGCCGGATGAATTTACTGTTTTGATTTTAGCTGCGGTATTGGATTATTCGATCGGCGATCCTTGGGGTTGGCCGCATCCCGTGCAGGCGATGGGTTGGGCGATCGACCGCTATACTCGATTTGTCTTTAATATATGGAACAATCCCGCAGACAAAATGCCTCTCTCTGGCGATCGTCCCCCAGGCGAGCGGCACCAACTGCTGCTACGATGTGCTGGTACAATACTAGCGATCGGGCTGATTATAGGCAGTTATACTGTCAGTTGGTCGATCGTCCTTGCTGCTAGTTGGGTGCATCCTGTTTTAGGCATTGCCCTACAAACCATTTTGCTGGCTAGCTGTTTTGCCGGTCGCAGTTTGAGGGCGGCTGCTGAAGACGTGCTAGCGCCTTTAAAGGTTGGAGATTTAGTCAAGGCGCGAGAAAGGTTGAGCCTTTACGTCGGTCGGGATACCGAAAACTTATCTGAGCCAGAAATTCTGCGAGCATTGTTAGAAACTGTAACAGAGAATGCAGTAGATGGCGTGAGTGCCCCGCTATTTTATGGATTAGTTGGGTTCGCTCTGCCGCATCTATTATTAACTGTTATCGATCGACCGATCGCTCCTGACTCGATGTGGGATCTGGCGATAGTTCCCTGTGCGATCGCCTACAAAGCAGCTAGCACATTAGATTCTACCGTCGGCTACAAAGAAGCACCATACACAGATTTAGGATGGTTTAGCGCCAAACTAGAAGACGTGCTGACATGGATTCCTTGTCGGCTAACAGTGATTACTTTAGCCCTGATATCTGGCAAACCGATCTACGTTTGGCAGATTTGTCAGAGAGATGCTGTTAAAGATGCCAGTCCCAATTCCGGTTGGAGCGAGTGCGCCTACGCCGCCATCTTGGGAGTACAACTGGGAGGTACAAATTCCTATCGGGGAGTTATCAAACACAAACCGCTGTTAGGCGAGTCGATTCGTGCGATCGCACCGCAGCAAATTGACCAAGCATTGCAATTAACTCGGTATTGCTTTCTGATTTGGTTGGGACTATCATTGCTTGTTTATACTTTATTATGTTTTGTTCCCTAACAATGGGCCTGACCCGCAGACAGATACAGCCCTCCGACAGGAGTCTGGAAGGGGAGTATCTTAGTTTTGCATTTATAGTGCGAGCGGTATAATACTCGCGAGCGGGGACAGCACTATAATAAAAGATGCTTTTTTCAAAAATGAGATGCTCCCTCTGGAAGAGCCAAACAAGTTTCGACGTTAGTAGTTCTTCTCCCAGATTCAACTGTCAAGTCAATCTAAAATCTAAAATCGTTCGACGCTGACACTAACGCCGAAGTCTCACATCTAATAATTGTTCCAACCCAGAGATTAATTTGTCCAGTCAATCTAAAATCTAAAATCTAAAATCTAAAATCTAAAATCCTTCGATTCGCCAACAGCCAACCATTAGCTCGCAGCCAGCAATGACTAAAATTATTAAGATTTTATCCCCGGATGAAGTGAGGCGCACTCTCACCCGCGTCGCTTCCCAGATTGTCGAAAAATCAGGAGCTCCTTCGGAGTTAGTGCTGTTGGGGATTCATACTAGAGGAGTGCCTTTAGCTCAAATGTTGGCAGATCAAATTGAAGTCCTCGAACAAGTCAAAGTATGCGTGGGTGCTTTGGATATTACGTTTTACCGAGATGACTTGGATCGAGTTGCGATGCGGACACCTGCTAAAACAGAAATTCCTTTCGATTTGACCGGCAAAACGGTGGTGTTGGTAGATGACGTTATATATAAAGGTAGAACAATTCGAGCGGCTTTGAATGCGGTAAACGATTACGGGCGGCCGGAGAAAATTTGGTTGGCGGTATTAGTCGATCGCGGCCACCGAGAAGTACCGATTCAGCCGGATTTTACGGGTAAAAAGTTGCCGACAGCCAAGGAAGAACAAGTTAAGGTTTATGTTCAAGAACTTGACGGGCGCGACGGAGTGGAATTGATTAAGGGTTGATGTCGCTCGTTAGCCTCGAAACATCCGGGACACAACTGACTTAGGTACGTAGTTGCGCTTTAGCGCTCTTTGCTTCATGAAAGAGCGCTGAAGCGCAACTACGTACCTTAACGGCCGAAACAGATTCTCAGTTTTTCCAATCAGTAGTATAGACAAGAGCGCCCAAGCGCAACTACGTACCTTAAAATCGGCAGTGCAGGAGTTGAACCTGCCTGGGGCGAATTATGAGTTCGCTGCCTAAACCGCTCGGCCAACTGCCGTTAGATCGACTTATGTCGATCCAACTCAAAAGTAGTATAACATAATTTCCCAGTCCGTGCTAGAACTAGAGAACAAAAATCAAAATCTTTTAGATCTGCCGAACCCGCGATCGCCTGCATCACCTCTGTGCTGGAGTCGATCGACCGGAATTAGCAGTTTCTACGACTTGGAATCAACTTATAGGCAATGGCAGTCAACAACCCACCGTTAAATCGGAGTACCGACTATAACGGGGGCTTGAAAGATAGCCCTAGTTGACCAGACTCAGGCAGTAATGCCTACGTTAGTGGCAAGGCGTTTAACTAATACGAGTTGGAAGTCCCGCACTCTATCCGTTTACAGGATGAGTGACGGGATGAAAACGAGCACCAAACAAATTGAGCGATAGCGAATCCATGATAGGCTCGAACTAAGCGGGGATGATAAGAGTAGCCGTGGTGGGCGAACTTTCCGTTGTATAAAGGCTAGACACCACCTATCAGTTTCTGACTGGTAGCCCCAATATCCAGCTAAGCCGTAAAAGAGCTGATGGATGGGTGAAAAAATCAACAATTCTACTCCTTGGGACACAGGGAGTCTGCCGGAAAAGATAAGTAATTATCTTGCTAGTGAGTACCACATAAAGGTGAGTAAAACCTACGGAGGGAGGATAAGACCAGCTTAGAGAGGGCTGCGAATAAGGCTCTCCCGTTGAAAGAGGAAGCCCGCACTCTATTTGTTTACAAAATGAGTGTCGGGTATGTCACGTTCTTACCTACGGATGCGTAGCTAGTCCGTAGCTCTAAAACTCTTAGGTTAAACAGTCATTTGGGAGACAGTGCCAAGCGAGAAAGTACCGACCACTAACTTTGTCGAAGCTAACATTACCGGAGCAATCCGAGAGGGAGCAATCCCCAAATTAAACCCCCCACTGAGGCGGGTAAGCGAAAGAACAATATCAGCAGCCTCTATCCTGTAATGTCAGCAGGTATGCCAGGGAGAATAACCACTTTTGAGGCGCAACGGTTTCCTTTTATGGAGATACATAATAATGCAGTATAGACCCTGGCCTCCCTTTCCTCTCACCGCCAAGCCGAGTATAGTTATGACGGGAGTCTCTAGGGAGGAAGAAAGGTGAATTCGACGGTAGTGCTGACTCTTATTCTGCTAACTCTAATGTTTGGAGCAGGTGTGACGAGTTCTGTTTGGGGATTTACTATAGGTCGCGAAGCGTTGAAAGGAACGACTCAACCTGATGTTCGCCCCAGCAACAATGCTGGCAGCGGTAAGCAGGGAGCTGCGGCTAGCAAAGACCAAGTGAGCATTTTGAAAGAAAAAGACATTCTTAAAACCGTCAAAGCGCGGGTAGAAGGTCGCGATCCTGACAAAAAAACAGCCGCGACAAATACTAAAGCAGACAAGGCAAGCTCTAAACCTGCCACAGCCAAAAAACCGGCTGCGGCAAATACCAGTGCCAAGTTTCCCCTGAACAGTCGCGACGGGGGAGTAACTCTGGAAGTGAGCGCAGCCAGCCAGCGCAGCAACTCGATGCTGCTAGACGTGAGCATGAAAAACGAAGGTTCCCAAGCTGTGAGGTTTCTCTACAGTTTCTTGAACGTCACTGACAATCAAGGGCGGGCTCTTTCGGCGACTGCTGAGGATTTGCCGGCGGAACTTCCACCCAACGGGCAGGTGTATTACGGTACGGTGAGTATTCCTACAGCTTTGCTGGAAAATGCTAAGGAAGTTTCGCTGACGCTGACAGATTATCCAGGCCAAAAATTACAGTTGCAAATATCTGGCATTCCAGTGGCAAAGTAATTATTGGATTTGGGATTTGGAATGGCTGATGAATTAAGTGTTTGGAACACGGGCTTACATTTGCATTATTTTCGGACAATGGTATGAGACAAAAGGAGACCAAACCTCCAGACTGTTGACATAAAGTAAATAATTTCCTAGAAATTCCTAGTAAATCATTGTAAAAGCTGGCACTATGGATTGAAAACAAAAATACCACCTAGCGATGACAAAATATGTCACACCGCGAAAAGCTTGCAAAATCCTGCAAGTCTCAGATAAAACCCTTAGAAACTGGGAACTTGTCGGCAAAATATCAGCAATCAGAACCCCATCCAACCAGCGACGCTACGACATCGACAGCGTTCTCGGAGGCAGACACGACCGAATTACAGCCATCTACGCCAGGGTTAGCAGCTATAAACAGCGAGAAGACCTCTACAGACAAGTCAGCTACCTCCAAAGTATCTACCTGCAAGCCAAGGTCTTCAAAGACATCGGAAGCGGACTCAAATTCAAAAGAAAAGCGCTGCTTGCCCTTTTGGGACAAGTCATGTCGGGAGATATCTCAGCAGTTGTGGTCGGACATCAAGACAGACTCGCAAGGTTCGGTGGTGAGCTCATCAAATGGATCTGCGAACAAAACAATTGCCAACTCATGGTTCTCAGCAGAAACGAGTTGTCTTGTGAACGAGAAATGGTTGAAGACATCCTTGCTATCATCCACGTCTTTAGCAGCCGACTCTACGGTCTGGGAAAATACAAATCTGCTATCAAAGAAGATTCGAGTTTACCCGGAAGCCAAGCTAGCAGCAAAATGGAGGACTTGGATTGCGGCAAGTAGGTGGTGTTACAACCAAGCAATTGCTATTCTTAAGGACGAAAAAATAGGCAAGTATGATTTAAGAAAAAAGATAATGGATTCGGCTCCCGACTGGGTTTGCGAACAACCTTACAACCCGCGACAGATGGCAGTGTTTCAAGCTTTTGAAGCACACAAAGCTGCTAAAAAGGCAAAAGGAACGGCAAAATTTAGAAGCCGTTTAGACACATCTCAAACTATCCGATTTCAAACATCTAACTGGAAGTTCGGGGCTTTTTACCCGCTTGCTACTAAAGGGCTAACCTTTAAAGCGTCCGAACCAATCGTTGAGGTAATGCAACACGAGCCAACACTCAGTTTGATCGACAGGCAGTGGTTTATCTGCTATGTGATTGACGAACCAAAAATAAAGCCGATCGATAGTGATTTAGCTGTCGCACTGGATCCAGGTGTTAGGACTTTTGTTACTGGTTTTGACGGCAGTGACTTTATCGAAATAGGAAAAAACGATATTGGTCGCATCTATCGGCTAGCAAGACATCTAGACAAATTAATGTCCCGCATTGGACTAAGTAAAGGGAGGCAATTCAAGCGACTGAGGTATTGCTTGCGGAAATCGGCAGCAAAAATTAGAATCAAAATCAAGAACTTAGTTAATGAATTGCACAAAAAAGCTGCAAAATATTTTGCAGCCAAGTACAAACTAATTTTCTTGCCAACCTTTGAAACACAGCAAATGGTTAAGAAAGGTAGGCGTAGGTTGGCGACTAAAACTGCTAGAGCGATGGTCACGTTGAGCCATTATCGTTTTAAGCAAATGTTGAAGCATCAAGCCACCAAACATGGTGGTGTTGTAGTAGACGTAACAGAAGAGTACACATCGAAAACTTGCTCAAAATGTGGGCATATCCACGCTAAATTGGGTGGAGCTAAAATCTTTAAATGTCCAGAATGGGGACACACTCTGGACAGGGATAAAAATGGCGCTTTCAATATTTTGTTGAAAGCCTTGAGAGATACCTCCCTGACAGGAGAGCTTGCTGCTTTTTCTGTTTTGCCATACACGGCTATTCTGGGCTTAGTCCGGGATTTACCGGGTTAAATGTATCTGATTCTCAGGTTCGATCGAGAAAGTTGTTCTAGGGAGAATTGTGTCACTTTTAGGGACTAGAGTTCAGGAGATAGCTGATTTACCTGCGATGAGTTGGGCAGAGGTGCTGTCGCGGTTGCTGTCAGTGCTGCTGCTGATTGCGATCAATGCTTTTTTCGTGACGGCTGAGTTTTCGATGGTGACGGTACGCCGATCGCGCATCAATCAATTAGTCGAGGCCGGCGATGTTCCGGCGATAACTGTTCAATCTTTGATACACAGTATCGAGCGATTGCTCTCGACAATGCAGTTGGGAATCACTCTTTCTAGTTTAGCTCTCGGCTGGATTGGAGAAGATACGATCGCCGTTCTGATCCGAATGTCGATCGGCTATTTGCCGCTACCAATCTATATCAAATCGGCGATCGCCCATTCTGCCAGCATCTCAATAGTAACTTTTTTCCTGCTAGCTTACCTGCAAATCGTACTCGGCGAAATCCTGCCCAAATCTGTAGCCTTAGTTTATTCCGAACAGCTAGCCAGAAGTTTAGGGCCTCCGAGTTTATTGATTTCCCGCTTGTTCAATCCCTTTGTGTCGTTTCTCAATCAATCCACGCGATCGCTATTGCAGCTTGCGGGAATCGAATACGAGCGCACGCACCAGCCAGTTACGCCCCAAGAACTGCAATTAATTATAGCGACTTCCAGCGAATCAAGCGGCTTGGAAGCAGAAGAGCGAGAATTGCTGAATAACGTGTTTGAATTTGGCGAAGTTTGCGTAGAAGAAGTGATGGTACCCAGGCCCAGCATTGTGGCACTTCCCAAGACGGCTACGTTTCAAACTTTGCTTTCGGAAATGGCGATTTCCAACCATTCCCGCTATCCCGTCACGGGAGATTCTTTAGACGATATTATCGGGATTATTGGCTTCAAACAACTGGCGAAACCCTTAGCTGAAGGTTTGCTATCTCCCGACACGCCGATTGTAACTTGGATTAGTGCGGTGAGATTTGTGCCGGAAATGATGCTGCTGGGGGAATTACTGCCTTTGATGCAGGGTTCGTCGGAAGAAATTGCGATCGTCGTCGATGAATTTGGCGGCATTTCCGGCTTGGTGACGCTGAGGGATTTGATCGCTGAAATTATCGGCCGCACTTACGAGTCGCCCGACAGCAAAGAAATAGCTTTGCAAGTATTGGACGATCGCACTTTTTTAGCGCAAGCGCAGTTAAATGTAGATGATGTCAATCAAATATTGAATTTGGACTTGCAGGTGACAGACGAATATCAGACAATCGGAGGTTTTCTGAGTTATCAGTTGCAAAGAATGCCGGCGGTTGGGGAAGTTTGGCGCTGCGAAAATGCGGAACTTACAGTAGTTTCTGTGTGCGGGCCGCGGTTGGATCAGATTCAAATTCAGTTGTTGAGTGCGACGGCGGGCGATCGAGTTTTGGGTGAAGTTGCAGCGGCGGGCGGGGAAGTTGGGGGAAAAGGGCGATCGAATGGCGGTTTGAGAGGTGCGGCGAAGTTTTCTAGTTAATACCAATTAAAAAAATAAATGCAACAATATTGGTAGGGTGTGTCGCCAGAAAGCTTACCTTAAAAGAGATGAACAATCAGCTATGGCGACGCACCACCGACAAGATTTCAGCAAACAAACTCAACCTCAATTATTGTACAATACCGTTTACTTAAGACCGCCCTGGGGGTAAAACCCTCTGAAAAATAGATACGGAGATTGCTTCGTTCCTCTCTTCGGACTATATTAAGTAAACCGTATTGAATTATTGTAGAAACATTTTTTTGAATTGGTATTATATTTGGATTTTGATGGGGAGGACGATCGCAAATAGCTGATATGCTTTTAGTCCCATTGAATGAATGCGCTGCCACACAAAATTCAAAATAAACAGGACAATAACTAATGTTGGAGGAACAAGCTAAAGTCCTTTAATATCAAGCTTTGTGCTGTTCGTAAGAGTTTTTGCGGTATCAAGCATTCGGGAAAACTTCCTCTGAAAACATACGGCGCAGAATCTCGTAGAAAGGTTCACAATACTGCGCTTGTTCGGGTGACAGACAAGCCCCAATCTCCTTACGAAGTAGGTGAGTCATCTGGCTGACGAGCTCCCAACTGACATTCAGTCGAGGGTAAATCATCACGCACAGGGGAAACAGTTCGGTTTCTAGCGCGTGCAAATTGCCTTCGAGCAAACAAACCCACATATAAACCTGAAACATCTCGACATCACGAACACTTGATGTACGGATACGTTCACTGTTAAGGGGCCCAGAATAACAGCGATAGCGTGGGTACAGTTGATTCACTCGATCGACTACCCGTTCAGCAATATAGCTCATCTTCGACATCAGCAGGCGAACAGATTGCACCGGAATCGCATTCGGTGGATGCTTTGCAGCAGCTTGGTATGCGCGTTGCAGTGGCATATATAAATGATCGTCTAGCATCTTGACGTAGTTACCAAAATTTTCCTGTTCTCCCTCAGGGAGCAAGTCCATCAACTGCGTTCCCGTGTAGTGATATTGCATCGCCACAAAGCCAATCACGCGGGGATCAATTGCTGTAACGTGCTGTCGGACTTGTCCGAGAACTGGGCTCACCTTGTTAACTATACGATAGGGCGACAATTGCTCGCTATATGCTTCGATCGCAAACTTATAAACTTGATGAATACCACCAGAAATATACCAAGGATCGATCAGATCCGTATCTATACCGTGTTCAATTAACGTTTCTGCCAATAGGTAGTCAGTTTTTGTCCAGGATTTTGCACTCACAGAACGCAGCGATGTCAACATTTGTTTTGCCATACTGATACGCCGTCGTTCGATAAATTTATCCTCACCCACAACCGCAGGGGTACCGCTTTTCATCTGTTGTAGATACTTTTGCGCGAAGGAAACAGATAAGTCTACCGATGGTGATAGCGGATCGAATGATATGGAGCTGAGCAAAGAAGGATGAGTAGTCATTGATTTAGTATTTATTCTGTCAAGGTTAGATGCTGATGGCTTTTCAGTCACACATTCATTTTTTGCGAGAGACAATTGTGCGAATGCCGGAGTAGATTTAATCTAGAATTTGGTAGCAAATGATGGCGATAATAGCGATCGCTATTGTTTGTTGAAGCATTCGATCTTAACTATAATCTCCTAAAACTCCAGGATTCAATCGTATAAATACTGATAAATATAATAAACTTCGCAGCCATTTCCGAGTCAATACCGTACTTGTAGGTAGACTTTCAAATTAAATAGTTGGCTGACTTTGTGCAACGCCTATATACCACGCTGGTAAGGTCAAAAAACGGCACTTGTCGCTGGAACCGAACTCCTTAGCCGAAATACCGAAGCTAGAGACTGTTATTGTTCAAAATTAGCCTAAAATTGCCTGATTTAACGATCGTGCTAGACAGTGCTGGCTGTATGTACCCAGCGGGTGCATCTGGTTTTTGAAGCCTGAAGAAGCATGACCGCATATAAGTTATTAGTTATCATCCGATATTGACGGAGGTCATGCTTCGCCCCTACAAACATATTTGCCCAAGTGACATGCACCCTACCCAGCACTGTTCGGCGGAATAAATTTAAATTGCACAAAAAGCAGGAAATCGCTATTTTGCTTGAGATTTTTTCATATTTCAAGCAAAGAAAATTGATCGAGAGCTTGATTTCAAAATCAAAACCCTTAAACTTGACGAGACTCGCGGTGTTCAAAATCAATCTATCTGCATTGCCAACCCTACAAATTGGTTAATTTCAGTGAGTTAAACAATCAATTAGTGCGGATTGAAAGGGTGCATCTGGCGCAAGGCAAATATATCCGTAGGGGCGAAGCATGACCGTAGAAAATAGGAGATTATAACTAATAACTTATATGCGGTCATGCTTCGCCCTCTTCAAAACTCAGATGCTCCCTTGCAAACCTGCAATATTAAGCGTAAGGCACCGGATCTTTTAATCCTAATTCGTCAAAAGCAGCCAGCCGCAGCCGACAAGAATCGCAAACGCCGCAGGCTTTTTCCCCGCCTGAATAACAAGACCAAGTTTGTGTCCAAGGCACTCCCAACTTGTTGCCCAATTGAATAATTTCGGTTTTTTTAAGTTCTATCAAAGGTGTGAAAATCTTAATAGCTTCTCCTTCCCTTCCCTGCTTGGTTCCCAACCGAAATACTTCCTGCATGGCTTGGATGTAATCGAGGCGGCAGTCGGGATAGCCGGAATAATCTAAAGCGTTGACACCGATGTAAATTCGCTGAGCTCCTAGGGTTTCGGCGTAGGCGAGGGCAAAGCTGAGAAAAATGGTATTTCTAGCTGGAACGTAGGTAACGGGGATGTTTTGCGACATTTCTGCCAGATTGCGATCGATCGGCAATTCTATCTGATTGTCTGTCAAAGCCGAACCGCCCCACTGCGTCAAGTCAAAGTTTACCACCTGATGCACCTTAACCTGTGCTGAAAGTGCGATCGCCCGTGCTGATTCTAACTCTCGCCGGTGTCTTTGCTTGTAGTCAAAGGATATCGCATAACATTCGCAGCCGTCGGCTTTGGCTTGATACAAAACTGTTGAGGAATCCAGCCCTCCCGACAATAAAATAACTGCTTTCACTTAAAACATCCTCGATTGCATCAGGTTTTATATTTATATCAAATCTGTTGTCACTTGACAAGATAGGACGTACGGTTGAAACCGCGCCTACAAAAACGTAGGCGTTAGCCTTCCCGAAGGGTAGTCAGCCGGACGCCGACTGAAGAAGATAAAATAATTTTAACCGCATAAGACGGCGGTTGAAACCGCGTCTACAAAAACGAAGTCCGCCTCTGCGGACTGAAGAAGATAAAATAATTTTAACCGCCGAGTCTTCTTCAACCCGCGGAGGCGGGTTTTGTTTGTATAGAAGCGGTTTCAACCGCCGAGTTTTCATGCAACAAATCGTCTAGTTCCCGGTAATCCGGCAAAGTTGTATCAATTGCTCTACCCTGCCGCAAAACTGTGCGATCGCGCTGCGATCTAGATAACAATTCGCTAAAATTCCGCGCCTTAAACAAAATCAAATCTGTGGGTAAACCAACTCCGATTCGTCCCAAATTCGGCAATCCCATTAAGTCGGCTGCTGTGGTTGTGACTGTGCGCGGCCAATTTTCCCAAGGCCGATCTAAATGGGCGATACGGGCTGCCATATTCAAGACTTCCAAAACATCGTGATCGCCAAATCCGTAAAACGGATCGCGACAATTGTCGCTAGCAACTGCGACGGGAATTCCTGCTGCTTTTAGTTCATGCAAGACAGTCACTCCGCGCCACCTCGGTGTACGCCCAGATTGTTTGGAATAGGAGAAAGCACGACTTTTCTACCCTTCCAGCCATTATGCCTGTACTTTCTAGACACTTTCTATTTGTTTAACGTATTTGCGTCATTACAGCCGTTGAGACAGCTTACTTGTAAGCCC
>NZ_JAEQCE010000044.1:0-48401 GCF_020738665.1 Microcoleus sp. PH2017_08_TRC_O_A | reverse complement strand
GCAATTTCCGGGAAATGTGATGTTGTAAAATAGATTTTTGGAACGAACCGCGAACTCCGCAAACTTGGAGAACAAAAGCTCGATCAAAAAAACATCCTTAGTCGAGTTTATTGAGTCCGGAATTTGGTACAATGCCAACAATTTCTCTCAAAAACTTCTCTTTTCTTCCTCTGCGTTCTCTGCGCCCTCTGCGGTTAAAAAAAATCTCATTCACAAATCAAATAAAATTGGACTAAAACTCCCTATGCCTAACCCAGAAATTCGCACAGCTAACGTCACAATTCCCAATAGAGATTTGCAAATCGCGGCTTACCTAGCCCAACCCGCCGCCGCAGGGCAATTTCCCGCTGTGATCGTGATTCAAGAAATCTTTGGCGTCAACGCACACATCCGCGAAGTTACAGAAAGAATAGCAAAGGAAGGATATGTGGCGATCGCCCCAGCCATCTACCAGCGCCAAGCCCCCGGCTTTGAAACCGGCTACACGCCCGAAGATATCAAAATCGGCAGACAATACAAAGAACAAACTACCGCATCCCAACTGCTGAGCGACATCCAAGCCGCCATCGATTACCTCAAAACCTTACCATCCGTCAAACAGCAAGGTTTTGGCTGTATCGGTTTCTGCTTTGGCGGACACGTCGCCTACCTCGCGGCGACTTTGCCCGAAATCAAGGCTACAGCGTCGTTCTACGGCGCTGGTATCGCCACTCTCACCCCCGGGGGCGGATCTCCCACGATCGATCGCACAGCGGACATTAAAGGTACTCTCTACGCCTTTTACGGCACTCAAGACGCCAGCATTCCCAAAGAACAAGTTGACCAAATTGTCGCAGAATTGCAAAAACACAGAATTCCTTACCGAATTTTCAGCTACAATGCCGATCATGGCTTCTTCTGCGACCATCGCGGCAGTTTCAACGCTACCGCAGCAGCCGAATCGTGGGTGCAAGTGAAGCAGCTATTTCAACACGAACTTCAACCAGCTTAGAGAGTGGAAGATGAGAGAGAGGGGAGAGGGGGAGAGTGGGAGAGTGGGGGAACATCTTGCTTCTTGCTTCAACAACTGACAACTGTCAACTGACAACTGACAACTGTCAACTGACAACTAATTTACTGATAACTGACAACTAAACTGACATGAATTCCAAATCTACAGGTTCTCAAAGCGCAAAAGCATCTTTTTCAATGGATGATTTTGCTAAAGCCCTCGAACAGCACAATTATGAGTTCCAGAAGGGACAAGTAGTGCGCGGCAAAGTGTTCGAGTATGACTCAAATGGCGCGTATGTTGATATCGGCGGCAAGTCTTCGGCTTTTTTGCCGATCGAAGAGGCTGCTTTGAGAACGGTAACGGATTTGTCGGAAGTCGTTCCGCTAGACGAGGAACGGGAATTTTTAATTATCCGCGAACAAGATGCAGACGGCCAAGTTACTCTGTCTCTGAAACAGTTACAAATTCAGCAAGCTTGGGAAGATTTAGTTGCTTTGCAGGAAACTGGTAAAGTGCTTCAGGTGCGGGTTTCTGGGGCGAATAAGGGCGGCGTGACGGTGGATGTTGAGGGAATGCGCGGTTTTATTCCCCGATCGCACTTAGCCCAACGCGATAACATAGAATCGCTGATTGGTCAATCTTTGACCGTGAATTTCTTGGAAGTCGATCGCGAACGAGAAAAACTCGTACTTTCCCAGCGGATGGCCACTCAATCTTCTGCCTTAAATCAGTTGCAAATCGGTCAATTAGTGGAAGGAACAGTCAGCAGCATCAAGCCTTTTGGCGTGTTTGTGGATTTGGAAGGAGTTAGCGGTTTGCTGCACATCAAGCAAGTCAGCCAAAAATATATTGAGAACCTCGGACAAGTTTTCACCCCCGGCCAACCCCTGAAAGCCGTGGTAGTTGACCTCGATCAAAGTCGCGGTCGAATTTCGCTTTCTACTCGGGTACTCGAAAATTATCCAGGGGAAATGGTGGATAAAATGGCGGATGTCATGGATACCGCAGAAGAGCGATCGGAACGTGCTAGAAAAACTCTTTCTTAGGTTTTGACAATTGTACTCGTTTACTCGTTTTCACGCTAACCCTGAAAACGAGTAAACGAGGGAGGCGAAAATTATGAAAACTTGGGCGAAGGTATGTAGTTGCGCTTCAGCGCTCTTTATATATATATGTTGATCGAGAGCAAGGTATGTAGTTGCGCTTCAGCGCTCTTGATTATATATATTTATCAAGAGCAATGTGCGATCGGACAAGGTATGTAGTTGCGCTTTAGCGCTCTTTATATATTATAATCAAGAGCGCTCAAGCGCAACTACGTACCTTTCGGAGCGCTCAAGCGCAACTACGTACCTTTCGGAGCGCTCAAGCGCAACTACGTACCTATTAAGAGTGCTCAAGCGCAACTACGTACCTATTAAGAGTGCTCAACGACAACTTCCATTAAACAGTTTTAGCCGCAGTCGAACTTGTTTCAGTCTCAGCCTGTGCTTGCACCGTCCAAGCATTTTCCATATCTAGCGCTTGTTTCGCCTGATAAACTGGTAAGTCAAACCAGAAAGTCGTGCCCACATTAACTTCGCTAACTAAATTAATTTTAGTGTGGTGCTTGTCAATAATGTTTCTGACAATCGAAAGACCTAATCCCGTGCCTTCTAGAGTGTGGACTCGGTTTTCTACCCGGAAAAAGCGATCGAAAATTGCCTGCTGATCTTCGGGATCTATGCCAATCCCGGTATCAGAAATTTCGATCCGCACCACCGGAAAATGGCTGGTATTTGGTGGAAATTTGTGGGTTCCGGATGCGCCGTCTTCGCGTGGATGAGCATCCGACTCTAGGAAATAGGCTCGAATTGCCACCTTACCACCGGACTCGGTAAATTTTAAGGCATTTCCTACTAAATTTGCAAATACTTGCAGCAGCAAATCGTAATGACCTAAAGCTGGCGGCAAACAGGGGTCAACTTCTTGCTCTAATTCGATGCCTTTATCCCTGGCATTTAACTGATAAGTTCGCAGAGTTTGTTCGACAGCTTGGGGGAGGTCAACAGCGTCCAATTGATAAATTCGGCAGGATTCTAGGCGCGATAAGTCTAACACGTCGTTGACTAAACGAGTGAGGCGATCGGTTTCTCGATTGGCAATTTCTAGAAATTCCCGGCGTTCGCTTTCTAGAAGGTCTTCTCCGTACTCGTGGAGAGTTTCGATAAAAGATTTGATATTAAATAAAGGGGTTCTCAATTCGTGAGAAACATTGCTGATAAAATTGCTTTTAGCCTCATTTAGTTCGACTTCGCGAGTGATGTCCTGCACTGTCATGGCAATGCCTTTGAGACTGTCTCGGTACTGTCCGGAACCTTGATGCTTCGAGGTTTGCTCGTAGAATGTACACTCGATCGCGTTCGGGCGTTTTGACTCGGTACAGGTATTTTCCTCGTCGCGCACGCAGCTTTTGCACAGCGGTTCGGTGCCCGGGGCTTTGTGGAGAATTACGGTGGTTAGCAGAATCCGAATTGTGCGGTTGACTGGTTCGCTCAGAGTAATCCGAAATTCGCCGCCTTCGCGATCGCCCGCAGCGATTTCGTGCAGGGGTCTTGCTAACTCGCGCTGCACTTCCGCAGGTAAAATATTGACGACGTTAATGCCGATCGCATTTTTACCTTCCCATCCAAAAATCCGCCTCCCCGTCGGGTTGACTAAAATCACCTGCAAATTTGCATCCAGCAACAGCGCCCCATCAGCAATAGTTGAAACCAAAGTTTCTAGTTTCGCTTTTTCCGCTGTCAACTCTTCAATATTTTGTTCTTCATAACTCTCTAATTTCTCGGCCATCTCGTTAAAACTGCCGATCAACTCGCCCAATTCTCCCCCCAAAGGCAGGTCAACTCGCTGCTTAAAATTCCCGCCCGCGATATTTTTGACCCCAAATACTAATTGTTTGATCGGGTGAGTAATTGTCAGCGCATTAAATACAGCGCCCAAAATCACCATCACCCAAATCGTGACAAATACTGCTAAAGTAACATCCCTGGTTAGATTTGAAGAGATAACTGCTGCGGGATTGGGGTTAATGCCGATCGCCAAAACGCCTAAATACTTGTCCTCGTGAATTAGCGGCACAAATACGTCAGTAACTTCTCCGTCTGGCGTCAAGTGCTGCCGCACCAAAGGCAAAGAAGTTAAATTTCTCGCCTCAATGTCGGCGATAAAATTATCCGGGAGTTTAATTTGGCGGCGCAGTGTCAGGGAAGTTTGCACCTCAGATTCCGAGAAAGGTATCCCCAGAAAAATATCTCCTGCTTCGTCGCCGTACAGCATATAGCGGACGCTGGAGGTGCTGCTATAAAATTGGCGGGAAAAACGGGCTACTTCGGAGCGATCGTTTTTTGCAATCAACGGCGCCACATTTGCCGCCAAGAGCAGACCGAGGTCGCGGCCGTAGCGAGTATCGTTAAGTCTGGCGTCTAGTTGGATAGTATTCACGGCCCAAAAAGTCAGGCCGCTCATAATTAACGAAACTACGAGGGTAGCACCGGCCATCAGGCGAGTCTGGAGGGTAAAATCCGACCACCAGCGGGCAATAATTTCTCCGATTTTGTTTAGTATGGCCAGCATTTGAGCAGTTCACCAGTTGAATATTAAAAGGAAGATTAATTGAGTTTGTGGTCGATCGATTTTTCTGTCGCGACTTGTCCGCTACTGCCACCGCAGATGTGCCAAACTTTATTGTGGCACTTCTACCTTGAAATTGCTCTGCTTTTGGGCGGCCAAAACCTCTATCCTCCGGGGTTTTAATTCTATCTTCTGCTTGGGGGAGTTCTAGTATCCCCAGCGTGTCGAGCTTTCGGATAGCAGCGGCCACAGCAGGCCGCAATTCCTAATTTCGATCGACACTGGGCTCGACACTGGGCTCAACACTGGGCTCAACACTTGGCTCGACACTTGGCTCAACACTTGGCTCAACACTTGGCTCGACACTGGGCTCGACATTTTGAGGGGCCAGCGCTCGAAGGCCGATATCCCGGCGGCAGTAAACCCCTTCAAATTGGATGCAATCAACTGCTGCATAAGCTTTAGAGATAGCTTGTTCCAAAGTTTCTGCAACCGCCGTGACGCCCAAAACGCGGCCGCCCTCGGTCACTAACTGCTGCTGCTTCAACTGAGTGCCGGCGTGAAACACTTCTGCACCTTTGGCTTCAGCTTCCTCGATACCTGTAATAACTTTGCCTTTTTGATAATTTCCGGGATAGCCCCCAGAAGCTAAAACCACGCAAACAGAAGCCCCAGACTTCCAGCGAATGTTGGAATATTCACCCAGACGCTGCTGACAACAAGCAAACACCAAATCTTCCAGGGGAGTTTCCAAGAGGGACAAAACCGCTTGAGTTTCGGGATCTCCAAAACGACAGTTGAATTCTAAGACTTGAAGTTCTCTTTTCGGTGTAATCATTAAACCTGCGTAGAGGACGCCCCGGTAATCGATGTTGCGCTTTTGTAGCGCAGCGAGGGTAGGTTCAAGAATTTCTGCTTGAATCCTGTCCATTAGTTTGGGCGAGACAATTGGCGCTGGGGCGTAGGCTCCCATACCGCCGGTATTGGCTCCCTTGTCGCCTTCGCCAATGGCTTTGTGGTCTTGAGCTGCCAGCAGCGGTTCTACTGTGATACCGTCGGTGAGGGCGAGAATAGAGACTTCTTGACCGGTTACATATTCTTCGACGACGACTCGGAGGTTGTCGGTGCCGAATTCGCCTCTAAAAATGGTGTTGATGGCGCTGTGAGCCATTTTGACGGTGGTAGCAACGGTGACTCCTTTGCCTGAGGCGAGTCCGTCTGCTTTGATGACTATGGGTACTCCTTGTTCCACAACATATGCTTTGGCTGCTTCTGCGCCTGTAAATACGGCAGCTTTGGGTGTTGGGATTTGTGCTTCCAGCATCAATTCTTTGGCCCAGGATTTGCTGGATTCAATTTGGGCGCCGGCTTTGTTGGGGCCGAAAATCATCAGTTTTCGCTGTTGGAAGTAGTCAACGATGCCTAGCGATAGGGGCAATTCCGGGCCGACGATGACGAGTCCGATGTTGTTCACCATCACAAAGCGTTCTATGCCTTGGAAGTCGTCGATGTTGAGCGACAGATTTTGACAGCCTTTTGTGGTAGCTGTGCCGCCGTTGCCCGGAACGCAGAATACTTGTTTAATCCGCGTAGATTCTAGCAGTTTTTTTGCGATCGCGTGTTCGCGACCTCCGTTCCCCACAACCAAAACTTTCACAGTATCCTCACCTATAAATTTTGTTCCCTGAATGTCGCATTTTCAGTGTTTGCACCTGTCTATCTGCTTTTTGCAGTGCTGTCAATTATGCCATGCTTGGCGAATCGTGAATTGCTAGATGTGGCACTTTTCTGGAGGAGTGGGGAGCGATCGCTATTTGCCGGCATCCTGGGATCGTGCAATAATTCAAGACTTTCGCCGTCGATTTTTTCTAGGTTCTGCCTCGATTAAATCGTGCAATTAGCCCAAAAAAATTGCTTTTAAATATTCAATATTTCTCATACATTCGGCTACAAATAGCGATAAAATAAACAAGTTGATACCAGGAATTTTACTCACATGAAATCTAATCAAACCGCTGCGAGTTCGCCTGCCAAATTGAAGCGGGTGGGCGTTGTCGGCGGCGGTCAGCTAGCTTGGATGATGGGAGAAGCTGCTAGCGCGCTGGGTATTGAATTGGTAGTCCAAACTCCTAATGGTGATGACCCGGCAGTTTCTGCTGCTGTGGGTGCTGTTTTGGGGGCTGTTGATGATGTTTTGGCTACGGCTTATTTGGCGGATGGCTGCGATGTTATTACTTTTGAAAATGAGTTTGTGGATTTGGATGGTTTGCGAACGCTAGAACAGCAAGGTGTGTTATTTCAGCCGAGTTTGTCGTCGCTTTCTCCTTTGTTGGATAAGTACGTGCAGCGCTGTTATTTACAAAGGTTGGGTTTGCCAACTCCCAGGTTTTGGGCGCCAGATAGTATGGCGGATTTGGATTTAGATTTGTTGCAGGAACCCCAGGGAAGGCAGATTGGAGCAGGGGCTGTGGGGCATGAACCTATGTGCGGGGAAGTTGCGATCGACAATTTAGCAATTTCTGTTTCCGACAGCACACAGATAGAACAAAACTCGGAATCTGGGCCTAGAGATTTTCCCTTTGTCGTCAAAGTTCGCCGCCACGGTTACGACGGCCAAGGTACTTTTATTGTTAAGGATCGCGAGAGTTTTGAGTCAATTAGCGCTACACTTAAAGGTCAGTCTTTGCTGGTAGAAGAGTTTGTGCCGTTCGATCGCGAGTTGGCTGCGATCGCAGCTCGATCGGCAACTGGTGAAATAGCGATTTACCCGATCGTGGAAACTCAACAGCAAAATCAGGTTTGTCGTGTAGTGATTGCCCCCGCCGATATTAGTTTAGAGGTGCAAACCGAAGCTTGTGCGATCGCCCGTACTCTCCTCAATAGCTTAGAAGCCGTCGGCGTATTCGGCATTGAATTATTTTTAACCGCCGACAATAAGCTGTTAGTCAATGAAATTGCTCCCCGCACCCACAACTCGGGACACTTTACAATCGATGCTTGCAAAACTTCACAATTTGAACAGCATTTGCGCGCAGTTTGTCAACTGCCTTTAGGTAATTGCGATCTAAAATGTGCAGGTGCTGTGATGGTAAATTTGCTGGGCTACGAGTCTGCGGAGTCAGATTATTTAGAGAAACGAAAACAACTGGCACAAATTAGCGGCGCTTTTGTACATTGGTATGGTAAGAAAGTATCCCGCCCTGGCAGGAAACTGGGTCACGTTACTGTCCTCTTCGACGGGGACTTGGGGGAGAATGAAGGAAAGTCGGCTAGTGCGATCGCTCAAACCATTGAATCTATCTGGTATGGAAGTTAAATTGCTCGAAGAGTTGCCAAAATCGAGTTAGTTGCTGTATGTTAACTACCAGCCGGGAAGTCTAAGGGTATATTTAGAGGGGATTAATCTCAATTGCTGCGCGAAGTACCCCGTTGGGAATTACTCCTTGGGATGAAAGGCTCGTCGGGTGTAGATACCGAAACCGACAATTATTCTTTTATACCCCTTGATGATCTGGAAATACTCTGATACTATATTAACAAGTGGGGGTGGAACTACCTCACTATAAAAAGCCTTTGAAAAAAAGGAAAAAGAAGCCTGCGGTCTAACTGTACTCAGTTGACAGTCAGGTTTGTTCACATAAAGGTTCTACTGCGACGTTGGTGACTGCCAATAATGTTTTTTTGATCTATAACTCTTAACTCTCGGGAATCAAGATGTTTGGACAGCAGTAAACTGGGCTTGTACCCAGAAACTTTAAGTCCGAGCCAACGGTGCCCACCTGGTAAAATACCAGGTCAAAAGCTGAGGTAAGACGGCGTTGCGGTGAACCCTTAAAATATTGATTGAGATAGGCGCTAATATGGCTGGCCTATTTTTTTTATTGGGAATTGGGAATTGGGAATTGGGAATTGGGAATTGGGAATTGGGAATTGGGAATTGGGAATTGGGAATTGGGAATTGGGAATTGCATAAGTCCTATGATTATTAGTTTCGATCGCAAATAACACATAAATACTGACTACCGACTACTGACTACTGACTACTGACTACTGACTTCTTCTCAACCTTCCCGTACCATCCAGACAAGCATCGACAAAATTGTCTCGACAGGAGGAAACGGATAATCACTGACATCAATAGTCACAACTTGCCCTTCGAGTTTCATAAATCTCCAAGCAGTGCCGGTAGTTACTGAACCGTAAATAATCGGAATTGGGTTATTGTTAATTTCATTAAATCTTTGAGCCGCCACCATTTCAGCAATGCACTGTCCTAAACCGCTGTTAATGTTATCTCGCTTCGCTTCTACTAGCATAACAGCAGGTGCTTCTATCTCAAATTGCTCAGGAGAGCGACTGATTAAAAAATCGCAAACTCCGTTTAATCCCGCTGCGGTATCCACGGTGAAATCAGTGCCAGAAAATACGCTGATTTGGCGGTTCAGCAACCGTTTGACTTCCAAAAGTGCGGGAGCAATAATTAGTTCTGATTTAGCTTTTTCGGTTCCTACTGCGATCGCCCAAGGCACTGTATCTGCCAACAAACCTGCTAAAATAGCACTGGGTGCGATCGGCTCAACTTCCGGCAAAAAACGCCCGCCTTCAACTGCGGTCAATCCGAAGCTTTGCTTAACCTTTCGCAGTGTAAAATCGCTGTATGCCATGATTTTGATTTCAAATTTAATCAGATGCTATATTAACATCAATAAAAATGGTGCTTTCAATGCCCTACAGTGAATTCACACTCAGAAAAGCTAAACGCGATTTCGGCTTAACTACCGTAGAAGCAGGCAGATTTTTGCCACCAACCGAACCCATCGAGCCTAGTGTATATTTAACTGAATCCCTCATTGAAGGATTGCCGCTTGCTACAGCGACGGGTTCTGAAAAAGCGCGATCAGAACTGATTATTAGTCCTATTTTAGTCGAAGTCCGCAAGATTTTACAGCGGCAAGTGAGTCTATTTTCGGGAGAAGATTTTACTGTAGAGCCGGAGTTGGGATTGAGTAGTATCTGCGATTTTTTAATTAGTCGTTCTCCCGAACAAATATTAATCGAAGCACCAGCAATTGTGATTGTTGAAGCGAAAAAAGCCGATTTAAAAATGGGATTGGGACAGTGCGCGGCCGAGATGGTAGCAGCTCAAAAGTTTAATGAAATCAACAATATTGCGATCGGCACAATCTACGGAAGTGTCAGTAGTGGCACTGCTTGGAGATTTTTGAAGTTGGAGGCAAAAACTCTGACAATTGACCTCAATGACTATCCTGTGCCGCCTGTGGAACCTTTGCTGGGGATGTTGGTTTGGATGGTGCGGGATGGTTAGGGCTGCTTTAAGTTGAATTTTAAATTAATTGCGATCGCCCCTTGCCATTCACAGCTCGCTCTGCTATTCTCTAAAAAAGACCGATAAGTCGGTTAGCGCCATAAAAATGTCAAAAGCTCAAGAAACCAGAGAAAAAATTCTCAGGGAAGCCGCAGCACTGTTCAATCAGTACGGCTACTCAGGTTCTTCTATGTCTGACATCATGCGCGTTACAGGCTTGCAAAAAGGAGGAATTTACAACCATTTCAAGAGCAAAGATGAGTTAGCCCTGCAAGCTTTTGACTTTGCGGCTGAATGTATGCGCCGACAATATCTCGGGGCTTTGAAAGGAAAACGTCATGCGGTCGATCGGCTAAAAGCTGTTATATCTTTATTTAGCACGTTTGCCGAAAATCCTCCAATTCCAGGTGGCTGTCCCCTGTTAAATACAGCAGTTGAAAGCGATGATGCTCATCCAGCTTTGCGTCAGCGGGTGCAAATAGCAATGGATGGTTGGCGGGCTTTGATTTGCAAAATTATTAACAAAGGAATTGCTAAAGGCGAAGTTCGAGAAAATGTCGAAGCCGATGTAGTCGCAACTATTGTGATTTCAACCCTGGAAGGAGCCGTGATGATGAGTAAACTTTATGGGGATGCAATTCATGTCAAAAGAGCAATTGAGCATTTGCACGGATATCTCGACAGTCAACTTTAGAACCGAATAATTTTTTTGTTATCAAACAGACCTTTCGGTCTCAAGAGAGCAATTTCTCCTCGTTACTAGGCTCTGCCTCCAATTTTCCTCCCCAATCGAGGCAGTTTTTCAATTATTAAAAATAGACTGAGAGTACCCAAAATGCAAGCATCCAGCGAACAGAAAAGACCTTTGGAAATAGAATTAAGCTTTCCCGTACAAACTTACGATATCGACTTTGCGGGAATCGTTAGCAATATTGTTTATATCCGCTGGTTGGAAGACTTGCGAATCGCACTTGCTGATGCTTATTTTCCAGTACAGAAAATGCTAGAAAATGGTGTAGCTCCGATGTTGGTAAAAACAGCAATTGAATACAAGCAGCCGATTAATATTTTCGATAAACCAACTGGTAAAATTTGGATGAGCAAAATGAAATCGCTCAAATGGATGATGGATGCTGAAATAATTGTAGCTGGGAAAGTCGCTGCTATCGCCCAACAATCTGGTTGTTTTATTGAACTATCAACTCGCAAACCAGTGCCGATTCCATCTGAGTTTTCTCAAGCATATTTTGCTCAACAGTAAATCGATAAATTTTCACACAAAATACTTTTTGTAGTCAGGAGTTTAGTACTTAAATTTTACGCCGATCGTCCGAAATAATACCAATACCAAACTGCAAATATTTACAAATCTCAATTACTTTATGAATCATTCAACAATTGCCAATACCGAAGTTATCCGCCTCATCACCATCCCCATCAGTCACTACTGCGAAAAAGTGCGGTGGGCCCTTGACTTGCTAAAAATTCCCTACATTGAAGAAAGACACGTACCACCTTTTCACCGATCGGCCACCAGCAAAAACGGAGGTAGCAGCGTTCCTGTTTTAGTTACCAAATCTGGCAATTTTACAGATTCAACAGATATTTTGCATTACCTCGATACAATCAGTTCATCAGGTCAGTATTTGTATCCGACAAATGTAGAAATGCGCCAAGAAGTCGAAGCACTTGAAGAGTTATTTGATGCTAGACTGGGAGAATATACTCGCAATTGGGGATATTTTTATCGATCGGGCGATCGCAAAACAATGCGAAGAGCTTGGTGCAACAGTACCCCCGTACTTGAGCGAATAGGGTTTGAAATAGCCTTTCCGTTGATTAGCGCCAAAGTGCGGCAAGTCTACAACATAACAGCAGATTCCGCCGCCAGTTCGCTGCAAGGAATCAAAGAAATTTTTGAGATTGTCGATCGAAGATTAGCAGGTGGCAAAACCTATTTAGTAGGCGATACAATATCCGCAGCCGACATAACTTTTGCAGCGCTGGCGGCTCCGGTTTTGCTGCCGTCGGAACATCCGGTTTCGGTAGCGAAAATTGAAGAATTGCCGATCGAAATGGCAGCAGTAATTAAAGAATTGCAGTCAACTGCCGCCGGAGTTTACGCCCTCCGCTTGTATCGCGATCAGCGCCGAGTTCAGTCATCCCATCCCGATCGTCGCAAATCCAGCTTGCAGAAAGTAGCAGAAACGTGATACAGTTGAAGCTTGTGTCCAAATAACACCACTCCATGCCAAAACTCAAAACTCGCAAAGCAGCCGCAAAGCGCTTTAGAGCGACCGGCAGCGGAAAAATTGTGCGCCGCAAAGCTTACAAAAGCCACTTGCTTTCACACAAAAGTTCAGCTCGCAAAAGCCGTCTCTCTAAGCTGGTCGTCATCGATGAGACCAATGATGGTAACGTGCGGTTAATGCTTCCATACTTGTAAAGTTTAACGGAAATTCAAAGATGACACGGGTAAAACGCGGTAATGTCGCCAGAGCGCGCCGCAAAAAAATTCTCAAATTAGCCAAGGGTTTCCGCGGGGCACAGTCCAAACAGTTCCGCACAGCTAACCAACGGGTGATGCAAGCCCTGCGAAATGGTTATCGCGATCGCAAAAAACGCAAACGCGATTTCCGCCGCCTGTGGATTGCTCGGATCAATGCTGCATCGCGCCAACACGGCACGAGCTACAGCAGACTGATCGGCAACATGAAGAAAGCCAATATCGAAATCAACCGCAAAATGCTGGCACAAATGGCAATCATTGACCCCGCAACATTCGGTAAAGTCGTGGAAATGGCAAATCGAGCCGGATCGTGAAAGCTTGAATAGTTTTCAGACAGAAGAAAGCAGAAGTAGGAAAGATTTAGCTATCTGCCAGAGAAGGAAAACTCCTGATAAATCTAGGAGGTTGAGACTCATTTTCCTTCTTTGTTCTTACTTCTGGATTCTTGATTTTTCAGAAATCGCGATCGGGCTAGTCGATCGCCATTTTCGTGTTTTTATATAGTTGCCAAGGCAAATCTCACAGATTGCTAGCGGATTAAAATAAATAAAACCTTCCACAAACCAACTAACATAAAAAAACATGGATAGTAATTTGCTGATTGTTTACCTGTCAGTTTTGCTGGCTATACTCGGTAGCACTTCCTGGTTTGTTGTGCGCCAGATTTTCAAAACTCGGAAGCTGGAAATGTCCTTGGAACGCTTAGAAAATAAGCTGACCATAGAAAAAGGAACAGCACAGGAATACTACGAGTTAGGCAGTATCTATGTAGATAAGAAACTTTACTCCCAGGCGATCGTACTATTTCAAAAAGCTCTGAAAAGCCAAGAATTAGCAGGCGAAGAAGATCTAGCATTTCTTTACAACGCCCTAGGTTTTGCCCACTTCGGCCAAGAACAGTACGACATCGCGATCCGTCAGTACAAAGAAGCCCTGAAGTTGCAGCCCGACTACGTTACATCTCTCAACAATCTCGGTCACGCCTATGAGCGCAAGAAATTAACAGCTCAAGCCTTGGAAATGTACGAACAAGCTCTCACCTGCGATCCAGAAAATGCCACTGCTAAAAAGCGAGTAGAGTCCCTCAGGAAGCGTTTGGTAATCTATAATTGAGGGCCGGTGTTACGAGCAATACAGATCCCGCAAACCTGGTTTCATTCAGAAACCGGGTTTTTTCTTCCCATAATCAAAGAGACTAGACTATCGAACACCTTAATGCGTTAGTTTTTAAGAACAGGAATTCACCTAATGCGAGCGATCGCAGGCGATCCCAACAGTTTAAACTACTGTCAAGATCGAAGCAGTGCCTGCAACATCGGTCAGTCCTAAACAATTGAAGGAGGAGAACGTAGTGACATCAATTCTCGTTGTCGAAGATTCGTGGTTGACTCGCAGGGTGATCTGCAAAATCCTGCGAGCAGAAGGATACGAGACTTGGGAAGCATCGAGCGGCCCGGAAGCTCTGGAACTTCTGGCCGCTAAGACCCCAAACTGTATGCTCTTAGATTTGCTGATGCCAGAAATGGAAGGTCGCGAAGTCCTGCAAGCCATGCGCGATCGAGGATATAACATTCCAGTCATCGTCATTACCGCAGATATTCAAGCAACCACCAAATCCGAATGCATGGAACTCGGAGCCCTGGCAGTAATTCACAAAATGCCCAACTCAGACGAACTAATCGGGTGGATCAAAAAAGCTCTCAGTGCCAGCGAGGAGAGCGCCCCATGAAATTAAGCGCTCGACAGCTCGATGCTTTGCAGGAACTCGTCAACATCGGGATCGGTCAAGCAGCAGGGATTTTGAACGACATGATCGAATCTCCCATTCGCTTGCAAATTCCCTACCTCCAAATCCTGTCTCCAGCCGACGTGCAAACAGAATTAGAGCAGCACCTCAACGGCGAACAAATTTCCGCCGTCCAGCTCAAATTTACTGGTTCCTTTGGAGGCATTGCCCAGCTAGTCTTTCCCACCAACAGTGCGGCCACGCTCGTGACCATGCTGACTGGGGAAGAAGCTGGAACTCACGACCTGGATTCGGTCAAAATTGGTACGCTGAGTGAAGTAGGAAATATTGTAATCAACGGGGTCATGGGTGCAATCAGCAACGTACTTCAGCAGCGCCTGAACTACTCAATTCCCAATTACACGGAAGGGACGATCGCGACTTTGCTCACATCTGGCGGTTTGGCTGCTGATACAGTGGTTTTATTAGCCCAAACCCGTTTCATTATTGAAAGGCTTCACATTGAAGGAGATATCATCCTCATTTTCAATGTCAGTTCCTTTGACGCCTTGTTGGCTGCGATCAATCAACTTGCCGGGGGTCTATGATCGAGGAGAGCAAAACTATTGAGGAAAAGTTTGGAGTTCTCGACAGTGTACCAGTCGGCGCCTGCCTGCTGCGAGATGATTTTGTGGTGCTGTTTTGGAATGCCTGTCTGGAAGACTGGACGAAAATTGGGCGCGAGCAAATGTTGGGAACCAAGATCACAACTCATTTTCCTCACCTGAGCCAGCTCAAGTACGCAAATCGCTTCCAGCAAATCTTTGCAGGAGGCCCGCCAACAATTTTTTCTTCTCAAATTCACAAGCACCTGATTCCGGCAACTTGGCAAGAGGGCCAGCAGCGCATCCAGCAAACTACTGTGACGGCTGTCCCTGCACTTTCACCGGGCGTTGCAGAACTGAATATTCCCAACTTGATTCGATCGACTGTGGAGTTGGAACCAGATAGTATGGTGCGACAAGGAGATTCTGTTGGTGTCGCATTGCCGTCAAACTTTCGGGATTCAATTTCGCCTTACGGCTTTATCCCACCAAACTGCCAATCGTTTTACGCCCTGTTGGTAATACAAGACGTAACCGACCTCACCCACCGCATCCAAGCTTACCGCACGATGCGAGATCAAGCTTTGGAAGAAGTGGAAGTGCGCCAGCGGGTGGAAGCAGAATTGCGCGAGAGCCAGCATTTCATCCAGCAGATTGCCGATGTGGCGCCTTACTTACTCTACATTTACGACTTGACCGAACAGCGCAACGTCTATGTCAACGGTCAAGCTTCTAAGCTGCTAGGCTACACTCCCCAAGAAATTTTACAGATGCAAACAGCTTTGTATTCCAGTTTGGTGTACCCAGAAGATTTGCCGAGGCTATCCGCCCACCTGCAAAAATTTCCCTCAGTCGCAGACGGGCATATTTTGGAGTTGGACTATCGGCTCCAACACCGATCGGGCGAATGGCGCCACTTTCGCTGCCGCGATCAAGTGTTCGCCCGCACAGCAGAGGGGAAGCCCAAACAAATTTTCGGCACTGCTCAAGATATTACCGAGTACAAGCAGGCAGAAGAGGCGCTGCGACAACAAAACGAACGGGAACTGCTGATGGCGACGATTACTCAGCACATCCGCCAGTCTCTAGATTTGGGCGAAGTGCTCAGCACGACAGTGACAGAAGTGCGCCAGTTCCTTCAGGCCGATCGAGTGATGATCGTCCGCTTTAACCCCTGTACGGGCAGTCACTGCGCCACACCCCCGACGGGGGCGGTGACAGTGGAATCTGTAGCACTCAACTGTCGGCCGATGCTGGGAGAAACCCTGGAAAATTTCTGTTTTGACGAGTTCTATCTTGAAGCCTACCAACATCGGGCGATCCGACCGATCGCGGATGTCTCCGCCGCCGATTTGCCGCACGCTCAAATTGACTTGCTCGCACAATTTGAAGTCAGAGCTTATTTGGTAGTACCGCTAGTGCAAGGGGAGGAATTGTGGGGACTGCTGATGGCTCACCAGTGCAGTCCCCGACAGTGGATGCAGTTGGAAGTCGAGTTATTGTCTTCTCTGGCCACTCAGTTGGCGATCGCGATCAAACAAGCAGAACTCTACCAGCAGTTGCAAGCAGCCAACCTCAAGTTAGAGCGTTTAGCAACTTTAGACGAACTCACGCAGCTAGCAAACCGCCGTCGGTTCGATCAGTATTTAGACAGGGAGTGGCGCCGACAAGCGCGGGAACAAACACCTCTGTCCCTAATTTTGTGCGATATTGATTCTTTTAAAACTTATAACGATACCTACGGACATCCAAAGGGAGACGAGTGTTTGCGGCAAGTCGCCCAGGCGATCGGCAAAGCAATTAATCGCCCTGCCGATTTAGTAGCTCGCTACGGAGGCGAAGAATTTGCCGTTATTTTGCCGAATACGGCGAGTGAAGGGGCCGAGCTGGTAGCCGAACACATACAGCTCAAAATCGCAGCTTTACAGATTCCTCACGCTGGTTCTCAGGTGAGCAACTACGTCACTGTCAGTCTGGGGATAGCGACTATGGTTCCTATCTCTGAATCCGAAGCCTCTATTGCGATCGACGCAGCCGACGCAGCAGCGAGTACGGTTCCTGCATCTAAATCCCCAGCCTCGATATTGATTGACGCAGCCGACGCAGCGCTGTACCAAGCCAAAGATCTCGGGCGCGATCGCATCCAAGTTTACCAACCAGACCCTCCCACAGCCAAAACCAACGGCACAGCCCCTCCCGTGCGCCCGGTTGACTTTTCCCTACCCAATACTAATTTCCCCTCACCCACAAGCGCTTGACTTCTGCCAATATTTGTGAATTCGGAATAGACACTGACCCGAATCCGGCACTAATACCATTAATTTTAGATTAAATATTTTAAATTAAATATTTTAGAATGACTTATCACTATCAGGCTTTCGAGCTTGCCTACAGTTACATTCTTTTTTTTACCGCTATAACTTCAACACCGGAGACATTTTTATTCTAGCATTTTGGAACCAGCTTTGGCAAGAAAAAGTCTCAAATACAATCAGTTTTTTCTGACAATTTTACTGACTTTATCACTTGTTTGACCGAGAATGCTCCCAGTATAGATTAAAGTTTAATATCAAGTCCGCTGCCACCAAACTTGTATGGTAGGCTTCGATCGCAATTAGCAATAGAACAATGCCACCAATTAAAGAAAGTTAAACCAGGAATTAAGTCTTGACAGCGATGAAATAGTACCTTTTTGGCTACCAATCTTATAGCGTTCCAGCCAGATAGTATGGTACCAAGTGAGATCGATCGGGTCGGATTCCTAACCGTAGTTGCCTTCAACTTCTTCTACTGAAAGATGTGGTTCAACAACCAGACGCTTGACCATAATTGTACGATCGCACGCTCTTCACCACACCGCCATTATAGCCAGGACGGTGCGACCGGACTCGATATGAGTAAAATTCAAAAAAGTCAAAAGTAATAAAGCTTTCAGTAAAAACAAGATTTTTTACTTTTGACTTTTGACTTTTGACTTTTTAGCACATCGAGTATCAAACTCAAAACTCAAAACTCTTAAGGTGCTGCCGCCGCCCTGCGGTTGGCAACAATCAGATTTGCCTGGTACTCTGCCGCTTTTTGCTGAGCCTTTGAATGGTTGGGGCTAGTTGACGGCACGGCTCTCATAAGCTGAACCGCTTTCTGCCATTCGCTTGCTACCGCAATCCACTCTGCTTGAGATTGAGCCGTCTGTGCCAAAACTGCCGCCTTCTGAGCGTTGTTAACGCCTTCCCTCCAAGAGTCAGGCTTAGGCGCGGCGGCTTTTGGTGCAGGAGATGCTGCTTTTGGCGCAGGAGATGCTGCCTTGGGCGCAGGAGGTTTGGGAACAGGGCTCGCGGGCGTAGCAGCATTAGTGGGAGCGGCTTTTGGTGCAGGAGGAGATGCTGCCTGTGGGGCCTCGCCAGATGCGCTGGGAGATGGAGATGTGGCTTTAGACGCAGGAGATGTGGCTTTTTTGGGGGAGGGCGAAGCTGCTTCGGGGGCGCTCGGTTCAGGGTTCGAGCCGCCACCGAAGGGGAAATTTCCAGTCAAGTAAAGCGCTGCGATCGCCCCCAAAGGCACTAAGATACCCACAGGTATTGCCCATTTTGGGAATTGTTTTTTCGGAGGGGGGGCTACATCTTCGTCTTCGTCTTCCTCGTCGTCTTCCTCGTCGTCATCTGGATCGAATTGTCCCTCTTGATAATAGTCTTCGCCATCGGGTTCGACATCATCTAAACCTACAGAGTCGTCAGGCATTCCAGTATCCGAGGCATAAAGCATTGGATCTGCTGGCATCAGATCTATTTCATCTTCCCACGCAGGGGAGCCGTCACCTGTGCGACGCCCGTAAACTTTGACAGTGTGAATTGATTCGACTCCCAAATTCGTCATCCCGCTGCGGATGAAATCCACCAATGCCATTTGACTCGGTACTTTGCCTGACTCCAGAGTTATGTGGAGGCAGCCGTTGTCCCGCGTCACATCGGCGTTGATGCCTTTGGGTTTGAGTGTACGGTTGATGCTAGATGCGATCGCTTTTGGATCGCCCTGCTTCAGAAGTTCCCGCAGGTTCTGTTGTGTCATGGGTAGCGCTCTTTTTTTTGGGGGGGGTGGAGAGCCGGCAAATAATATTAATCGATCGGCGTTCGGCGGCGGACAATATTTATTTACCACATTAACTTCTACTGTGGCATTCTGAGATTATTTCTCGTAGCTATTGAGATTTTTGCGCGCGATCGGATATCCAGCATATATCCGATCGCGCAATTTGTTGTAAAAATTTACCAGAAAGAATTGGTTTAAAGCCCGCCCGCCCGATCGGGAGAAATTAAAAGAAGCCTATTCATTACTCCAATCCTTTTCCTTCCAGGTAGAGGTCGCCCTCAAACTGTCAACTGTCAACTGTCAACTGTCAACTGACTGAAAGTCACGGCCCGCTCCTGCTGGGCTGTCTCTCCTCACCGAAACAAGCTAGAAAGTTCTATTACTTTGGTTTGCAGGGTTGAGACTTCTTCCCGGCCCCGCTTTAAAGAAGCTTCTAACTCTAGCAGCAAAGGCAAACTTTTTTGTAGTTTTTCTAAGCTGGCGTTCTTGACTTCTTGGCGAAAATAGTATATTCGTTTCGGATTGCCGAGGTCTAGAGCTTGAGCAATTTTATCATCGCGATCGCCCGCTTGGATCATTGCCTTCACCCACAGCCAAATCCGAAACTTACCAGTCAAGCCCGCCACAATCCTCAAACCAGGTTCGCTCTGAGCCGTTAAGCCCGCCAATAACTCTAAAGCAGCGGAAGTCTTGCCCTCGCGAATCGCATCGGCTAGCTGGAAGGTATTCTGGGCGTTACAGTGCACCAGTGCGGCGACTTCCTCGGGGTTGAGAGGTTGACTGCGATTGCCGGCAAACAGCAGCAATTTTTCGAGTTCGCTGTATAGCCCGCGCGTATCGCTACCGATGGATTCGGCTAAAAGTTCGATCGCCGTGGCGGTCAATTTGACATTCATTTCGCCGGCGACTTGGCGCACCCGCTGGGCTAACTCTTTTTCATTCCAAGGCGGAATCGGTGAAAATTCTCGGAATTCGGCGGACTTGGCGATTAACTTGGTAGATTTGAGCCGGCTGTCGGGTTTTTTGACAGATGTCAGCAGCAATACGGTACTAGGGGAAATTACTGGCAGCGTCCGTTCCAATTGGGCTAAAAGTTCCGCAGAGCACTGCTGCGTTACAGTCGTATTTGCCAGCCAGACAAAACGGCTGCCGGTGCCGAAGGGTGGCGTTAAAGCTCGATCGAGTCCTTCAACCACAGCGTCGGGTCGATCGGCAACAATCTTGTCATAGTTAAAACTAGCCCAATTGGGGTCGAGGACAGAGGAGCGCAAACTTGTGACTGCTTGCGCGATCGCAAAGTCGTCTTCCCCCCAAAACAGGTAAATTGGCATATTTCAAGTTCAGCAGCCCAAAAAATCAGATTTGCACGATCCCGAAGTCCAACATATCCTGAATCAGACTGTTGATACAAAGTAAATGATTTTCTAGAAACTTCTTGAATAATTAGGTAAAAGCTGGTAGTGTAGATTGAGAAAAAAATGCTTTAGCGACTAAAACAGCTAAGACCATGGTCACTTTGAGCCATTATCATTTCCAGCAAATGTTGAAGCATCAAGCTGCTGTTAAATGGCAGTTTTGTAGTAGGCATAACGGAAGAATACACATCAAAAACCTGTTCAAAGTGTGGACATAAATTCAAATGGCGCTTTCAATATCCTGTTGAAAGCTTTGAGAGATACCTCCTTGACAGGAGAGCTTGCAGCTTTTTCTGTATTGCCATACACGGTAGTATCAGGCTTAGTCCTGGATTTGCCGGGTTAAATGTATCTGTTGAAAGCCCGCACCATAATATAAAATTTGGTGTGGCAGTATTTCACCGCGAGGAAATCAAGATTGGATGATACTTATCAAGCTTACGTAAATCGGGTGGCGCGAATGACGCTGCTGGACTCCTACAAGTCCCAGGTGGAACACATTCAGGAATCTCCAAAATTTAAGCCTGATGAAGCCGGTCACAGAACTCCTGTACCTTTTCCGGGTTATTCGGTGATTACGCCACCTGCGGGGGAAGATGCAGACAATACTGCACTTTATACTAATTTACACTCAGTCCAACAACGGCTATTGCAGGAAATCGCGGACGGTGCGATCGTAGCACTGCCTCCTGATAGCTTCCATTTAACCGTCGCCGATCTGATTTGGAGCAGCGCTTTTCGAGATGCCTCTGAGAAAAATCCAGAATTTGAGGGTCAACTGCGCGGGCGCATGAAAGATGGTTTTGCGGCCTGCAAACCCTTGGCGGGCGGCTCTCCCATACGCTGGACGGTGCTGGGGTTGATGGTGATGACTAGGGCTGTAGGTGTCTGTTTGGCACCGACGGACGAAAACTCTTACAAGCAAATTCTGGAGTTTCGTCGATCGATCTATCAAAATCCCGATTTAATTGCCTTGGGAATTGAACAGCAATATCATTTTACGGCACACATTACTCTGGCTTATTTTGGGGATACCGGGCCGAACCTAGACCGCGCTCATTTTTCTGCCCTGATGGCTGAGTTAAACGACCAATGGCTCGACACGCCCCAGGATCTGTGGGTGCACAAAGCCGAACTGCGGAAGTTTGACGATATGACTAGCTACGTGCGGCAACCGGATTGGCCTGTTTTTGAGTTTTGACCACGAAGGAAGAAGGAAGAAGGAAGAGGGAAGAGGGAAGAAGGAAGGAAGAGGGAAGAAGGAAGGAAGAGGGAAGAAGGAAGAAAGAGGTTCGAGCGAAGTTCGGCAACGAGCAAAGTACGGAATTTAACCGATACAAGCCAGAATTATGAGGAATCAAGGAAGATTTTCCCAATTCTTCCCCCTCTTCCCCTCTCCCCCTCTCCCAATTCTTCCCCCTCTCCCCCTCTCCTCCTCTCCCCCCTCTCCCCCTCTCCCCCCTCTCCTCTGTCCCAACCTTCAAAATACTGCTTATAAAATGCTTTAATTATTCTGACTTGACAACAAAATCAAGCAAAAAATTCATGAGAAACCAGGAAAAATCAGTAATTCTGGTTTTTTAATTTTTAATGCAAAAGTGACTGTACACGTTGTTGGTATTGGTTTAGATGGAGCTGCTGGGCTGAGCGAATCGGCGCGGCAGGTTGTAGAAATGGCCGCTCTGCTCATCGGGAGCGATCGGCATTTGAGCTATTTTCCCGAGCAATCCTGCGAGCGCTGGGCGTTGGAAGATTTAACCGAAGCAATTCTGGAAATTCGGCGTTGGTTTGCCGTAGATGCGAATTTAGAGCCAGATGCAGGGACTTTTTCGCCCCCCTCCACCCCCTCGCATCAACTGATTGTAATTTTAGTTGCCGGAGACCCGCTGTTCCACGGCTGGGGAAAGTTGCTCATTTCCCAACTGCCGCCGGATAAATTGACTTTTCACCCCCATGCAAGCTGCGTGCAGTTGGCCTTTAACCGCTTGCACATCCCTTGGCAGGATGCTCATTTTGTGGGTTCCCAGGGACGTTTTTTTGAGGAACTGACGGCAAAACTCAAGCTGGGTGTTGAGAAAATTGCGGTACTCGCAGACGAAACTCGCACTCCGGCGGCGATCGCAAGTTTGGTGAAAGCTCTGGATTTGCCCACACGCTACCAGTTTTGGGTTGGCGAAAATTTGGGTTCCGCCGAAGAACGCGTGGGTTACAAGTCTCTGGAAGCTTTGCTGGGAGAGGATTTTGCACTTCTGAGCGTGGTGGTGATGCTGCGGCACTCCCCGCCGATAGAAGCTTTGGATTTGGGAAAGTTGCCTTTGTTGGGTATTCCCGATGCAGCTTTTATCGGTTGTGGCGACAGGCCTGGTTTGACGGTTGAACGGGAAGTGCGGGTGTTGGTACTGGCACAATTGGCTTTGCAACCCGAACAAGTTGTCTGGGATGTGGGTGCTGGTAACGGTTCTGTGTCGATCGAGATTGCTCGTTTATTCCCGCAGTCTGAGGTATACGCGATCGAACAAACGGTTTCTGGCACTTCTGCGATCGAACTCAATTGTCGCCGTTTTGAGTTGCAAAATGTGTTTTCGATTCACGGAACCGCCCCGGAAATCTTGCACCGCTTGCGTCCGCCGCACCGGATTTTTATCGGTGGTAGCGGTGGAGGGTTGACTAAAATTTTGGGCGTTTGCGCTCTGCGGCTGCTCGCTGGAGGGTCGATCGTCCTAGCTTTGGATGTTTTTGAGGATATTGCTACTGTTTTAAGCTGGATTGGCGATCGGGTGCGCCGGGAACCGCACTGGAGTTACCGCATCGTGCAGGTGCAGTTATCGCGTTCTGTGTCTGCGGGCAGTTTGACTCGTTTTGATGCGTTGAATCCAATTTCGATTGTGACGATCGATCGACATTTGAATTAATTCTAGAATTTTAACCGCAGATGAACGCAGATGAACGCAGATGAATCGCTGCATAATATCCCGTCTTCTCGAAGGCTCGCACCTAATAATGGTGATTTTTCAGGACATGATATTATGATAGCTTAGATAATAGGTTTGCTCGCTGAGTAGACCAGGGTGCAAATTGATTAAATCAACTCAATGACCGCAGCAAATTAAATTAAATTAAGGTACTAGAATTGTGCAAATAAATCAGCTAGGGTTCCTATTTGTTGATGTTGTACTCTCGGCGATCGCCCTGATCGTTCTAATTCCGGTTGCAGTTCTATTCCTAGAATGCTGTGCAGCTTTCCTGTCCAGCTTTGGCGACACAGCGGAAACTCAAGAAGCCCGCCCCAAAGTAGCAGTTTTAATTCCCGCCTACAACGAAGCAGCAGGAATAGCCGCCACCATCTCCACTATATTGCCGCAGCTAACACCTCAAGACCGGCTGTTAGTGATTGCTGACAACTGCACCGACGCCACAGCAGAAATCGCCCGCAACAGCGGTGCAAGCGCGATCGAGCGCCACGACACAGAACGCAAGGGGAAGGGATACGCCCTAGATTTCGGCTTGCAGTCGATCGCCTCAGACCCCCCAGAAGTGATCATCATGGTTGACGCCGACTGCATTTGTCAGCCGGACGCGATCGACAAATTAGCCCGGGTGGCAATGGCAGAACAAAGGCCAGTCCAAGCAACATATTTAATGGAACAGCCGCCCAATCCTACCCCAAAAGATTCGATTTCTGCCTTAGCATTTCTAGTGAAAAACCTAGTCCGGCCGAGCGGATTAAAACAGTTAGGATTCCCGTCATTGCTAACAGGTACGGGCATGGCTTTTCCGTGGTTAATCATTCGAGATGTTCCCTTAGCCAGCAGCAATATCGTCGAAGATATGCAAATGAGCTTGGATTTGGCGATCGCCGGACATCCAACGGTATTCTGCCCCGAAGCCCGAGTCACCGGATGTTTGCCGCAGCAGGAACAAGTAGCTAAAACTCAAAGAACCAGATGGGAACACGGACACTTACAAACCTTGCTAACTCAAACTCCCAGGCTGGCGACAGCTTCGATCGAGCAACAGCGTTTTGACTTAATGGCGATCGCCCTCGACTTATCCGTCCCTCCCCTATCCCTTTTAGTTGCTATCTGGCTAGCCGCTTTTGCTGCCTCAATACTAGCAGCAATTATCGGAGCATCCGCGATTCCCGCCATATTATTAGGAGTACAAGGATTGCTAATTTTAGTTTCAATTGTCAGCGCTTGGGCAAAATTTGGGCGTGCCGACATTTCCGGCGCAACTCTATTATCTGTTCCTTTTTACATCCTGTGGAAAATCCCTTTGTATCTGGGTTTTATCCTGAAACGGCAAACTAAATGGGTACGCACGGAACGCGATGTTTAGTATTCGGTAATATTCCGTAGGGTGCGTCAGCCAAATAGTTGATGCAACTCGAAACTCTTGTTCCTGACGCACCTTAGGATGACGACTGTAAGTTATTTTTTGATCCGAGATTTGAAAGTATTAGATAAGCGTTGACGTAGCCGATCCGTTTGTTGCCCTATCAAAACACTCATCAAAACAATTCCCATCCCAATCAGTTGAATTGGCGTAAGTGTTTGGTGTAGTAAGACGAATCCCAGTAGTGTTGCTACTACAGGACTCATCAACCCTAGCGATGCCACAGCCGATGTTTTGAGTTTATCAATCCCCCGAAACCAAAGTGCATAAGCAACTCCAGTGCCGACTAAGCCCAGGTAAACGAAGCCCAATAGGTTAGTTGTTGAGATATGAGTTATTGGCCCTTCGATCGCTAGGGCGATCGGCAGCAGAACGATTCCACCAACTGTTAACTGCCATGCTGTAAAAACAAGTAGAGAAACTGGGCGTTTCCAACGTTTGACTAGCACCGTTCCCAGACCCATTGTTGCAGCTCCAGCGATCGCAGCAACAATGCCAATGCTATCAAGACGCGCATTAGGGCCCAGAACCAGCAACCCGACACCAATAAAGCCTGCGATCGCCACCACAATAGACAGCTTAGACGGTTTTTCATTCAATATTAACGAAGAAAATAATACGACTAATAAAGGTTGGATTGCGCCTGCCGTTGCAGCAACGCCACCCGGAAGGCGATAAGCAGCGACAAATAATAGTGCTTGAAAAATTCCGATATTGAGGCTACCCAAGAGCAGAATACGCCACCACCAAATACCTTTGGGCAGTTGTCTAAACCAGGCTGCTAGCAGAATACCGATGGGGAGCGATCGCAAAGCAGCCACTAATAGCGGATGGTTAGGGGGCAGGAGTTCAGTCGCTACAACATAAGTTGTTCCCCAGATCATCGGCGCCAGAGCAGTCAGCAGAATATCAGAGAGGCGAACAGTAGCTGTCTTCACAATTTTATCTTAACGTCAAGATACTTGATGCCAAGATTCTAGCATTTATCTTGATGTTAAGATGGTTGGCATCAAAATTTTTAGGTGAGTAGCATTTCAATGAATGCCGATCCAGTCGATGCGATTTTGGCTCAATGGCAAAGAGAGCGCCCTGACTTAGATGTGTCGCCAATGGGCATTATTGGTAGGATGGGGCGACTGACCAAATACTTAGAACGATCGCTTCAACAGACATTTTCCAACTTTGGCTTGAACGTTGGAGAATTTGATGTGTTGGCGACATTGCGCCGTTCTGGCCAACCGTACCAGCTTACGCCGACCGAGCTATTCAATACATTGATGGTTTCATCGGGTACGATGACGCATCGTATAGATCGCTTAGAACGGGCCGATCTTGTGAAGCGCATGGACGATCCGAGCGATCGCCGAGGGACGCTAATTCAGTTAACCGATAAAGGTTTCAACGCGATCGAGAAAGCTGTTGAGGCTCATGTTGCCAATGAGCATCGACTCCTTAGCGCTTTAGACGAAGCCGAACGTAAAGTTCTAGCTCAACTGCTGCGGAAGCTTTTAATTTCATTTGAGGAGTAGCGGTGACAGTAAAAAATCATTGCAGCGGATGCACAAAGTCTTTTTACTTCGTTGCAATCATACTTGTCACAATACAGAAATCGTTCAACTTAGCGAAATCCCAGATTTCTGTATCTGTTTTCTCTGCTAGCCCGTGAAATTCAACATGGCTAGCGTTAGGGAAAATATCAGCCAAGCGAGTAACTAATTTTCGGCTCAGATTTTGATCGAATAGTAGTTTCAAGCGACACTCACCGAAGCAACTAAACGACGATCGCGATCGGCGACAAACTCTAAACAGGCTCTAATATCTGTTTCTGTCAGTTCTGGGAAGTCGTCAATAATCTCAGTAATAGACATTCCAGAAGCCAGCCAGCCAAGAACATCGTAAACCGTAATTCGCATCCGACGAATGCAGGGCTTGCCACCACGCTTATCTGGCTCTATGGTGATGATATCGCGATAGCTCATAAAAAATATTTGGTAAGTGGGAAACGAGCGAGTCTTTAGACCTGAGAGGAAAACGACTCGGCGGTTTCAACCGCCTTGAATCCCCTTTCGGGGTTAGAGGGGTATGGTTGCCCCTCTGTGGAGATATGGTTGTCTCCGAATCCCTTTCGGGTAATGTTCGCTTGTCGGTCAATGTTATAAGGGCTTTTTCCGGCTAGCAGCACTGTTTCAGTGACCTTGAAACAGTTTAACTACTAGCGACAGGGCAGGGGACTAGCGTCGCATCCACAGGGTGTCGTGACCCAAATAACGTAGACCTGCGTGAGGTCTTAGGCTGGTCAGAATGGCTTACTTGATTTCTCTTGCAAGCCCAATCTCTTTAGAGTTGGGTTCCTGACGATACAGGTAAAGTGTTTGCATCTACATTATAGAAAAATATATCGGAAAATAAAAACAAAAAAATCTGAAGCTGGAAACTTCCAACTTCAGACTTTTACTAACTCCCCGGGTAGGATTTGAACCTACGACCAATCGGTTAACAGCCGATCGCTCTGCCACTGAGCTACCGAGGATTGCGTGGTTTTTGTCACCCACATTTACTAATAGTAGCTGAACTTAGAGGATTTGGCAAGGCCTTTGACAAACTTTTTTTCGATCGTACAGAAAGCGGGTTCCAGCAGCTAATGCAGCCCCATTCTCATTCTGGCGAGGCGCTGCTGCGATTCAGGATCGAGGGAATTCGACAGAAAGCGACTGGAGTTGTGTTTGCGGGATTTGTGCTGGCGCTCGCTGCGGCGGGCGGTGGATTCTACGTCAGCGGCTAGTTGTTCGGCGGACATCCATTCGGCACCGTAGCCGACTACGGTCAATTGCTGCGCTCGGTCTGAGGTGGCGACAATCATCCGCCCTTTGCCTTTGACCGATCGCAACTCGTAGCGCAAACTAGCACAAGACTTTTCAATATAAGTATCTGCCGTCTGACCGAAGTCAGTGTAGTGCACTGATAAATTTTTAGTAATAATTTCTTTAACGCTCGGAGTATCTCGATAGTGAGCGTCAAACACCAGTCTGGCCTCAAAATCTTGAACGGCGCTGTAGTTAACTAAAACCTCAATCAACTCGCGGCGGGCTGTTTCGAGTTCGTCGCGATCGCGCTTCTCTCGGAGTCGAGGCCAAAGTCCAATCATGTTATAGCCGTCTACAAGTAACACTGCTTGCGATATATAGGGTGACATGGTTCAAGGCTGAAGAGCTCCAGCAGATAGAGGACGTTATTTGCATTGTTCATCAAAGCTTTTGTTAAATCTTATTACAGATTGATGATTGATTGCTACCTCCGATCGCAATAATTAAACCCCCCAAATCCCGAAAAGCTTGGGATGTGGGGGGTGATACGATTTTCGATTTTCGATTTTCGTTTTTTGATTAAAGAATCGGGAATGACTTGTCACATAAGGGTTTGGAGTTTGCTTACAGTTGCATTCCTGTGGGAAATTGGTGTGGGATTTGTGCGATCGTCTTCTGCAAGCTTTGCTAGCGCGCGATCGATAAATTTTTCCGCTTACTCGACAGATTCCACGGATACGGGCGATGGCTTACGCCCCGCTTCGCTACGGACAACCGTCGGCAGAGATATTTTCTCCACCGCAGGAGTACAGCCCAGCCACTGCACCGACAAGTCCGCAAACTGCTGCGGGGCGCCACTCACGCAAAAACGAGTCGGCAGCGCAGCACCCGAATTTCGCAGCCCTAAAACCTCCAATTCTCGGGCAGCAGCAGCCACCACGCGCACCGCAGGATCGATTAAATTCACCCCAGCAGGCAAGAGCGATCGCAACACGGGAGCCAACAGCGGATAATGAGTGCAGCCATAGATCAGCGTATCGATGCGCTGCTGAATCAAAGGAGCCAAATATTCCCGAGCCACCTCAGAAGTATAAGGATCGTGAATCCGGTTTTGCTCCACCAGAGGCACAAAAGCCGGACAGCTAACCTGCCATACCCGACAAGAATCATCCATTTCCAAAATCGCATTTCGATAGGCATTGCTAGCAGCCGTAGCAGGAGTTGCGATCACCCCGATCCGCTTGCCTTGCTGCACCGCAGCCTGGGCCCCCGGCAGAATTACTCCCAGCACCGGAATATCAAACTCAGCCTGCACCATCTCCATCGCCAAAGCAGAACTGGTGTTGCAGGCCATAATGACCATTTTCACATCCTGTTCCACCAGCCAGGCCATAATTTCGCGGACAAAATGCACAATTTCCGACGCAGCCCGAGTGCCGTAAGGCAGCCTTGCCGTATCTCCAAAATAAAGTATTGATTCGTTGGGCAATTGTTTGTATAACTGCGTCAAAACAGTTAAACCGCCCACGCCACTGTCAAATATACCGATTCTTTGCTGTCTAGAGTCTGTTGTCATTTGTTAGCTGTCAATAGTCTGTTTTCAATGGTCATCAGTTATTAGTCATCAGTCAGTAGTCATCAGTCAGTAGTCATTAGTCAGTAGTCATTAGTCAGTAGTCATTAGTCAGTAGTCATTAGTCAGTAGTCATTAGGGAAAATTACCAATGGGAGCATCTCATTTTTGTAAAAAGCATTTTTTCTTTGAGTGCGAGCGTCCCCGCTCGCGTATTGTACGATACGCGAGCGGGGACGCTCGCACTGTAAATGCAAAACTTAGATGCTCCCTTACCAATTACCAATGCCCAATGCCCTGTTTGGCCAATGCCCAATGCCCAATTCCCAATTCCCAATTCCCAATTACCAATTACCAATTACCAATTACCAATGCCCGATTCCCAATGCCCAATGCCCAATGCCCAATGCCCATTATCTTTGTTGAAGATAATATAAAATGCCACGAGCGATCGAAGCCGCCATTTGACTCCGGTAAGCTGGATCGGAAAGTTTAGCAGCATCCTCAGCACCTGTGACAAAACCGACTTCCAGCAACACAGAAGGCATAGCACTCTTCCTCAAAACATAAAATCTCGCCTGCCGCACCCGACGGTCTTTCGCCCCCGTCCCATCCAAAATACTGGCGTGAATCACCCGGGCTAAATCTTCCCCGCTATCGAAATAATAAGTCTCAATCCCGCTAATATCCGGGCGACTCATATTAATCGCGTTGGCGTGAATGCTGACAAACAAAGTAGCATTCACCCGTGATGCTAAAGAAACTCTCGGTTCTAGGTCAATTTCGCTGTCGTCAGTCCGAGTCATTACGGCTTGCACGCCCTGCTGTTCTAGCAGCCTTGCCACCTGATATGAGATATCTAAAACAATTTCCTTCTCCTGAATGCCCCCAATCCCGACGGCACCCGGATCGCGGCCGCCGTGGCCAGGATCGATCGCCACTACGAAACGACGGTTAGAACCTTGGGGCAAATCACCCGCTCCTATACTCATTCTCGGCAACGGCTGCGGATTTGGATCGCGAGTCAAAGGTGACTGCGCGCTAGCACTCGATCGCAATTGCAAAGACAGCATCTGCGGGTTAGGTCTCGTCACCCTGCCTACCTGTACCCCCGATCGCGGCTGCACCCAAATCACCACAGTCTCCGCGTCTTCCTGGCTGGCGGTAAACGATACAGGACTGTTGCCATCGAGCTGAGGAATTTGCCCCGCCAGAGAACTAGAAGCAAGCCGAATCCAGTAAGCTTTCGATGATTGATCCCACCCGCTGGTATAGGAGACTTGGCGGTCAGTTCTCACCACGAATTGCGTGCCGTTACTCGCTAAATCAATGGACTGAACTCTCGCTAAACTTCCTTGAGCTGGTCTCCCAACAGTTAGGGGTTGGGAGCGCGTCAGGATTGGCGGACTCGTGCCTCCTGGCGATAGCACAACCGAGCCAGAATTGCCGACAGAAGCGCGCCACTGAGTATTAGAACTCTTCATCCGCAAAGTTACGCGGGTAACGGGCGGATCTGTTGGCAATTGCCGGACTTCAATCTTGTCAACTCCGTGCTTGCCGTTAGTTTGAGGCTGTTGGCCGCCCGCGCCCGGAGCTAAAGTAGCTCCTTCAATATCGAGGGTGGCGATGTCCCCGGCCCGACTTTGTTGAAAATTAATTTGGGGGTTGCCACCGGCAGTACGGATCAAAAAACCGTCCGCCGTCACCTGAACGTTCTGAACTACAGTCGCTTCAGCAGATTGGGTTTCCCTTGCTGAAGGTTCAACCGATAATCTTTCTCCCCCGGGTTCTGAGATCGAATTTTGAGTTCCTCCCCGTACCGGTGCGGGCAAATCTACTGTCCACTCGCTGGCAGAAATGCCCCGAAATTTTACTTGCTGGGGGTCTAGAGTAAACCCGTCTTTGAGTTCGACGACTATTCTGGTGGTATCGTCGTCAAACTGTCCTACTCGCACAGATTCGATCGCCCCTGACAGCGGTTTGTTGACCGAGGGACTGCCCAGACTCGTCCCCGGTAAGTCGATTACCAATCGCGTGGGGTTGAAAATCAGTTGAGCCTTGGGTTGGACTCCCCCCTCTGTTCTAATGTAGAGCCGGTTCTCTGAAGCATCAAACCGCCAAGATTGCAGTCTAGCTGCTTCGGCGGCTCCGGCGAGCAAAAATACACTTAAGAAACTTGGTAGTAGCCAGTGGAATTTCACGACAGTTTTTTCCTCGTTTGCGTTACTGCTAAAAGCTGGAAGGGTGCTGCTTGCCCGAGTGGCTTTCAGCAGTTCGCCGCCAGCAGACCGGGGGCCAGGGGCCGTCAGTTGTTGGCTAAATGACTTTTTTATGCGTTAACTGGCCGCCAAATCCCCAATTATGACATTTTGGAACTTTCCTGCATACTTGGGGGCGATCGGTTATAAGCTGACTGAGAAATTGTTGGCACAAGGGAAGGTATTTATAGCAAAAGGAAGAAGGAAGTTCGGCAACGAGCACGCGATCGGGATTTTTAAAATGCGATCGGTTAGAAAACTTTAATTATCTATCGTCGCCAGAGAACTCAGAAGCAATAAAGTCAATGGTTTCAGCAATTCATAATATCCGGACGATCTGGTGCTGCTACTATTTATAGGAGCAATTAACCCTTATTTCTTGAAGTTAGAAGTTGAAATTTTACCAGAAAGAATTGGTTGAAAGCCGGAACCCCGATCGGGAGAATTTAAAATCAGACTATTCATTACTCCAATCCTCATCCTTCTAGGTAGAGGTCGCTCTCCTTCGGTCAACTGTCAACTGTCAACTGTCAACTGTCAACTGTTGAACGCTCTTCAAGGAATCTGTACGACGGGTCTTTAATGGATAGAGATAGTTACAGTAAGGGTAATAATCCGTTTGACAGTTGCATTGTCTTCTAACTTTTCATAGGCTACCTTGATAACTTAACAACCTACTTTCAGCATGATCAGGATTTCCCAGATTGAAATGACTTTTGAATGCAGCTAAATATTAGTTCCAGACCAACTGGCATATCCTTTTATAAAATCATTGTCTCTCACAGCTTGACATTGACATACAACTACATAGCGCCTCTTCCGTCTTTTTTTATGGCATTGTTACAGTCGGACATTTTGGGTAGTAATGGAAACTTAGTTGTTAGTTAGGTTTCCGGCATCGCTAATCTTAAACGATGATAGCCAGTCAATGCTGTTAACTGTAAATGGAGAATATTTTGTCTCACTTTGTTTGGTGCCTAATGCTTTGTCACCAACAGTCTTTGAGCGTATACGATCGACAGCCAAAGGATTGGTTGCTTGACGGGGGAAAAGTTTTGACCGGAGATATTGTTATCGCAGTTGTCAAGTTTTTGCGACACCAGAAACAATCGATCGGCTTCTGGCAAAAACCTGTGATTTGGTTTGATGACCTGCCTTTCGACTAACTGCATAACTCCCACGTATACTACCAGTTAGAGAAGATACAGTATCTTGGCGATTCTGTCAATCTCTAAATTGCTGAAAAAAGCGACCATAAAATTAAATAAATCAACTCACCTTAGCTGCAAAATTTCGATCGATCCAGTTCAAAATTGCTTCATTTACTTGTTCCGGGCATTCATCCTGGGGACAGTGGCCGGCATTGTCTAATTCAACTAGCTCTACATACTGGGGATTGCATTCGACAAATTGGTGGGGCCGGGCGAACCGAGGGGGAATCATCCGGTCTTGTTTGCCCCAAATTAACAGCATCGGGATTGTGGAATTTCGCAGTACAGTCTTGACACCGGGGCTGAATTGTGAACTGCCTACAGCTTTAAATACAGCGCAGAAGGTACGGGCTGCTCCCCGATCGCCCGCAGGCCCTGATAGAATGTCCACTAATTCGTCGGTAACAGATTCCGGGTTGGCGTAGGCAAAGCCGACCCAGCGGCGGACAACTGAAGGTTTGCGGACGAAAGCAAACAGAGGCCTGAGGATGAGCGGAGAAACAAACCAGCTTTCCACAGCTTCGATCGCGGGTAACAGCCATCCTGGCACCGCCTCGGCTCGCACAGAGGGGTCTGGGAGGCTAATCATCACCGTGCCGGCCACCATCTCCGGGTGAGCGGCGGCGGCGGCCAGACAAATCAGGGAACCGATCGAATTTCCTGCCAATACTACCGGCTCTCTGATAAAAGTCAGCCAAAAATCATACACTTGATCGACCCACAAAGACACAGAGTAGTTAACGGGAGCTTTTTGGGAAGCGCCAAAACCCAACAAATCCAAGGCGTAAACTGTATGTTTTTCAGCGAGGGGGCCGAGATTTTGACGCCAATGACCGATCGAAGCTCCAAACCCGTGCAGTAAAATAATTGGGGTGCTTGATGTGGCGGAGGCTATTGGTTTGGTAGCAGCATCTGGAAGATCGATCGCGCCTTGATTGTTCCCCAAAGCCGGCCGCAAATAGCTGTAGCGAGTTTGCCAACCGCGCCACACCCAGTCTCGTTGAGTTCCTACCCGTTGGTGCCAGTGCAGATAATTTGTCAATTTTGCCTCAGCTCGCAACATAAATTTACATTTGCTTATACCCATTCTACAAGGCAAATCAGGGGACTTGGGGAACGGAGCGGACTGGCTAGATTAGCTAATAAAAGCCGTTTTAGCTGATTTTTAACGATTTACCGGGAATTTGCGACCTTTTTACCATCAATCTGGCACGGGGGCGGGCGATCGTGTGTGAAGTTAAAATAAAACTAAGCAGAAACTTAGCCAGACTGAGTAGAATAACAGGTATTGTAAGAATTCATTTACGATAGTCCAAATATTCCCTAAGGCTTTAGCTGAGGGGAGAGAGGGCGCGGTAGTACGTCCGGTAAGGGTAACACCTTACAAAATAGCTCGATCGGACAAAATGAAAGATTGGTCGATCGAACCTGTAATTATCAAGAAGCTTCAATATTAAACTACTGATTGTAAAACCATTCATGCCTGTGATTGAAAGAAGACAAAATCGCAACCTACCCCAGATTAACGAAAATATTCGATACCCCAAAATCCGGGTGATCGATACCGACGGCGCGCAACTAGGGATATTGACACCCGCAGAAGCGCTGCGTCTGGCAGAAGAAAAAGAACTCGACCTCGTACTTGTCAGCGACAAAGCTGACCCGCCTGTATGTCGCGTCATGGACTACGGGAAGTACAAATTCGAGCAGGAAAAGAAAGCGCGAGAAGCTAAACGGAAGCAACACACTGCTGACGTGAAGGAAGTGAAGATGCGCTATAAAATTGAAGAACACGACTACCAAGTGCGCCTCAAACTAGCAGACCGCTTTATCAAATCTGGGGACAAAGTAAAAGCCACGATCATGTTCAGAGGTCGGGAAATCCAACACAGTAACCTAGCAGAGGACTTGCTCAAGCGCATGGCCACAGATTTGCAGGAAATCGCAGAGGTGCAGCAAGCGCCGAAAAAAGAAGGCCGCAGTATGATGATGCTGCTGTCGCCGAAAAAATAGTTATGAGCAATTAGTCATCAGTCATCAGTCATCAGTCAATAGTAATAGACTGGTGACGGTAGACTAATTGCCACGCCCCAAAAAGGATATAGGTTTCCGACTCTAGTCGTCGAGGGTCAAAACAAAAATTTTAGACCAAAGTTCCAGCTCCTAGATTCCATCTGTGGAGCAAATCTAAAATCGTTCGATGCTCGCGCTAGCCGAAGTCTAAAATCTAAAATCTAAAATCTAAAATCGGGATATCTACGCACTCTTAAGCATGGAAAATTTTCAAATCAGCGCTTGGGCGGGAGCAGGAAAAGGAGTGCTGCGATCGCTCAACCTGCGATCGGAAGAAGTAGAGCGAACCATACTGATGTTCCTCGTCTACACTCTAACCTCCGTCGGGCTGATCTGGCTGGAACTCAGCACGGTAGGTCTGTTTTTAGACGAATTCGGTGCGGACAAAATGCCCTTTATCTATATAGCCAGCGCCTTTATTGGTTCTGGTTTGGGATTTGTCTACTCGTGGATGCAAAAAATCCTGCCGCTGAGACGCACCGTTGTAGCGGTTCTGGGAATGATGTCGGTACCGCTATTTTTGTTTAGATTCGGCATCGGCTACGAAAATACTAAGATAGCTGGCATCAGCATCGCTTTTATTACTATTTTTTTGATGTGGCTGTGGGTGGAAGCTTGCTATGTCCTCAACGACCTCAATACTTCCATTACTTCCAACCAACTGTTTAATATTAGAGAAATCAAGCGCACCTATCCGCTAGTCAGTAGTGGTTATCTAGTGGCTGGGGTAGTTAGCGGGTTTTCTCTGCCAGTTTTGCTCTATGTAGTCGGACTCAAAAACGTTACTCTAGTATCGGGGTTAATGGTGGCGACAGGCTCGCTGTTGCTGTACTACCTCACAGAAAAATACCGTCAAGCTTTCCCGGAAACGGCTCACTGGACAGATGACGAGGACGAAGACGACCAACAAGAATTTACCGCCCGAAAAATAACAGGCCCTCTCCAAAAATACGCCATACCTCTAGTTAGTTTTTTCGTCCTTGCAGAAGTCCTCTATGTGTTGGTAGATTTTCAATTCTACAGCCAGCTAGAATACCAAAACCCTTCGGACGGCGCTAGTGGAGCTAGCTGGATTGCTAGCTTTTTGGGCATTTACGAAGGCATACAAGGTTTGTTTCAAGTGGCGACTCAGTGGTTCGCCTCCAGCCGCTTGGTAGAACGAATCGGTGTATTCGTGACGGCGATGATTTTGCCGGCGGGAATCGCTATTCTGGGCGTGCTGACGATAGGAGCATCCCTGGGCCAGCTAGTATCTGTGTTCATCGGACTGATATTGCTGAGATTTCTGGACGAACTGCTGCACTACACGCTGTTGGAAACGGTGAGCCCGGTTTTGTTCCAACCGATTCCTGACAATATTCGATCGGGAATTCAAACTCTAGTCAACGGTGTGGGCGAACCTCTGTCCTGCGGTGTGACAGGAGTTGGCATCCTGATTATGCTGTGGGTGACAGACAAGGTACTTCCCCACCAAGACGAAAAAGACACACTATTTCATGACAACCAAAGCTTGGTATTCATAGGTGCGATCGTACTTTTGGCCCTGGTGTGGCTGTTTGTAGTCTGGCTGATCCGCTCTCAATACGTGGGTTTGTTGGTCAAAAGTGCTGAACGGGGGCGCTTGGGCGTCACCGATGTTGACCTGAAAGCTCTCAAACGCGCAGTGGTGGAAACTCTGGAAAAGCCGGGGGGCGAAGATGAAAAGCGCTCTTGTATAGAACTGCTGACGCAAATTGACCCGAAAAATGTCGGAGAAGTTTTGGCGCCGATCCTGGAAGTGTTACCTTCGGCTTTGCAGCGCCAGAGCTTGGAAACAATGCTGCAACACCCAAACCCGGAATATTTAGAAGCTGTACGGGCTCTATCGCAGCAATCCTTGCCGCCGGAGGTGCTGGCCTTGGCTTTGCGCTACATCTGGCTGACGGAGGCTGAACCGAATATCGACAGCTTGCGGCCTTATTTGCAGCCGAATGTCGATCCGGTAGTACGGGGTACGGCGGCTGCTTTAATTATGAGAAGGGGCGATCGCCAGCAAAAGGCAGAGGCTACTAATACGCTGCGCCAAATGCTTACCCACAAGATGGAACGAGAACGGGTGATGGGAACGCGGGCTCTGGGAGAGGCTGATTATTTGCAAGGACTGCGGCTTTATATTCCCAATCTGTTGCAAGATGAATCTCTGCGAGTGCGCTGCGCTCTGTTAGACGTGATTTCTTCTACTCATTCGGAAGAATATTATCCTTCGCTGCTGCGCGGACTCGGTTACAAATCGACTCGGGAAGCGGCTTTGCAGGCGATCGTCAAACTTCACAATGATGCGATTCCTTTGCTCGTCTATTTGGCTGAGGATATCCATAAGTCAGATTTGGTCAGATTGCAAGCTTGGACGGCTCTCGGTCAAATAGGGACTGTGGAGGCGATCGACATTTTGGTCAGCAATTTGATGACGGCTTGGGGAACTACCAGGCGCAACATCCTCCGCATCCTGTTGAAAATGCCATCGGAAGCGGGTATAGAAGGGATTCTAGACCGCATCGGCCGCAGCGGATTGGAAACTCTTATCGAACAGGAGTTGATGTTTATCGGTCAAATTTATGCAGCTATGGTGGATTTGTCTGGTGTAACAACCTATGGCAATTTTGCCGATCGAGATGCCAGCAGGGGTGCACCCGAGAACGATACGGCTCAATTGTTGCAGCGCGCTCTGGCGGGGTTGGAAGCTGATGCTAAGGAACGATGTTTTTTGCTGATGAAGTTTCTTTATCCGTTGGACACCGTACAAGCTGCTGCTTTCAACATTGCTTCTGGCCAACCTTCTTTGGTGGCTAGGGGATTGGAAATTCTCGACAATACTGTGGATATCGCTAAGAAGCGATCGCTGATCAATTTGTTGGATCAGCACTCGGAAAGAGAGAAATTGAGCAATCTCTCGGAATTAATGGTGTACAAACCTCTATCCCCGAGCGATCGTTTGCGCCGCTTACTGGAATTGCGCCATTTCCTTTCGGATTGGACTTTAGCTTGCTGTTTTCACTTGGCGAGGGAAGCGCGTTGGAGCCTTACCGCCCAACAAACTCTTGTCTGTCTGCAACACCCGACGGGTTTTGTCCGCGAAGCAGTGTTAGCCTATTTGAAAATAGCTTCACCGCGGGCTTTGCTCGAATTGTTGCCGAGGCTGCAAAATGACCCCGATAATTTGGTATCAGCTCAAGTTGAAGAGATGATGGCAGAGTTGGGTGCTGGGGGGAAAAGGTAAAGAAGGAAGAGGGAAGAAGGAAGAAGGAAGAAGGAAGAAGGAAGAAGGAAGAAGGAACAAAAAGAAACTATCTTCAATACCTAATTCCCAATACCTAATGCCCAATTCCCAATGCCCAATGCCCAATGCCCAATTCCCCTTCCTTTGTTAAAGTTTAAATTAATCACTGCATCGCATTATGTTAACTAGCGTCGAACGCCTATTGTTTGTCAGGGAAGTTCCGATTTTTAAGGAACTGCGGGATGATTTTCTTGTCCGTCTAGCATCGGTAATGGACGAACTTTCGTTTCCTTCTAAGCACAGGATTTTTACGGAAGGACAAGAAGGTCGATCGCTCTATATCTTGGTATCGGGTACGGTGCGGGTGCATATAGGCGATCGGGATTTGGCACAGTTGAAGGCGGGGGCTTGTTTCGGGGAAATGTCGCTATTTGATGCGGAACCTCGATCGGCTTCTATTTCGACTCTGGAACAATCGGAGTGTTTGATGCTGACTCAAATGCAGCTTTATGATGCGATCGATGAAACGCCGGGAATTGCTGTTAATATTATTCGCTTGCTGTCGCGCCGGATTCGCGAGTTGAATATCAAGTTGAATGCTAAGGAAGCGGTTATGCCGCCTCCTGATGCTGTGAGAGTTCCTGAAATGCGATGAATATTGGGAATCGGGAATTGGGAATTGGGAATTGGGAATTGGGAATTGGGAATTGCGGATAGTTTATTCCTTCTTCCTTCTTTCCTCTTCCTTCTTCCTTCTTCCTTCTTCCTTCTTCCTTCTGCTATCAAACAATTAAAAACCGGGCTAGAAGCCCATCCCACAAAAATCTTTTTTCTTGTGGGATGGGCTTCTAGCCCGTCCCAAAATTTGGTTAAAAGGATTTTTGCAAGAGGTCTATTGAAGAAATCGGGTTGTTTAAAATCGATAATGAAGCGCGATTTGCTGTCTAAACTATTCGGAAAATAAAAGGGTAGCGGTAAGCTTCGTTTGGAGTTTGCAACACGTGGATAATAGCCATGATTGTCAGTCCCCAATGTAGGAGATAACCTAGCGGCACTAGGATAAACCCGGCAAGCCCAAAAGTCACCACAGTTAACGCCACAATCACAGCGCTGTACACCCATACATTCAAGTGAAAATTGATGGCTTCGGTGGCGTTTTCTTTGACAACGGGGTCATCAGATACTAACAATACAGCGATCGGCGCTCCGATCGATAAAACTAACGTGCTGAAAAAAATCGCCCCGTGACACACCAGTGATAGCAGCTTCCGCTTGTCGGAGTCGTACATATTACTTTGATTCCTTGACTTTAGTGATAATTTTACCTTTAATAGCAACTCTAGCACAGGCTATAATGGCGATCGGGTGATGATTCCCCTACCTATTTTGTGATGACAACAGAACTCGAAACTGAACTGCTAACTGCTGTTGAGCGCCGGCGCAACTTTGCTATTATCTCCCACCCTGACGCGGGAAAAACTACTTTGACAGAAAAGCTGCTGCTTTACGGAGGTGCAATTCACGAAGCAGGTTCTGTGAAAGCACGGCGGGCTCAGCGACACGCTACTTCTGACTGGATGGCGATGGAACAGCAGCGGGGAATTTCGATTACTTCTACTGTTTTGCAGTTTGAATATCAAAATTATCACATTAATCTGCTCGATACTCCCGGACACCAAGATTTTAGTGAAGATACTTATCGTACTCTGGCGGCTGCTGATAATGCGGTGATGCTTGAGGATGCTGCTAAGGGTTTGGAACCGCAAACTCGCAAGTTATTTGAAGTTTGTAAGTTGCGACGTTTGCCTATTTTTACTTTCTTTAATAAGCTCGATCGCCCTAGCAGAGATCCTTTGGATTTGTTGGACGAAATTGAGAAGGAATTGGGGTTGCAGACTTATCCGGTGAATTGGCCGATCGGTACGGGCGATCGCTTTAAAGGTGTTTTCGATCGCAGAGGGCGCAAAATTCACTTGTTCGAGCGGACTAAACACGGTTCTCGCGCTGCTGTTGATACGGTGATCGAATTGGGCGATCCGCGCATTGAGGATTTGTTGGAACAAGACCTTTACTATCAGCTCAAAGAAGAGTTGGAACTGTTGGATGAGTTGGGAACTGAACTCGATTTAGACTCCGTTCGCGCTGGGAAAATGACTCCCGTTTTCTTTGGTAGTGCGATGAGCAATTTTGGGGTCGAGCTGTTTTTGGATGCGTTTTTAGATTACGCCATGAAGCCGATCGCCCGCAACAGCAGCGCCGGGGAACTTCCGCCAACTTACGAAGATTTTACCGGGTTTGTGTTTAAGTTGCAAGCGAATATGGATCCGAGACATCGCGATCGCGTGGCGTTTATTCGCGTTTGTACCGGCAAGTTTGAAAAGGACATGAACGTCACTCACGCTCGGACTGGTAAAACGGTGCGTTTGTCAAGACCTCAAAAGTTATTTGCTCAGGATCGGGAGTCGATCGAGGTTGCGTATCCGGGCGATGTTATCGGTTTGAACAATCCGGGGGTTTTTGCGATCGGCGATACTATTTTCACCGGTCAAAAAGTCGAATATGAAGGGATTCCCTGTTTTTCGCCGGAACTTTTTGCCTTTTTGAGAAATCCGAATCCTTCTAAGTTTAAGCAGTTCCGCAAAGGTGTTTCGGAGTTGCAGGAAGAGGGCGCTGTGCAAATTATGTATTCGGTTGATGAGTCGAAACGCGAACCAATTTTGGCGGCTGTGGGACAGTTGCAATTTGAAGTGGTGCAGTTCCGAATGCAGTCGGAATATAATGTCGAAACTACGATCGATATGTTGCCTTACAGTGTAGCTCGTTGGGTAGATGGCGGTTGGGATGCGCTGGCCAAGGTGGGACGGCTGTTTAATACTGTGACGGTGAAGGATTGTTGGGGAAGGCCGGTTTTGTTATTTAGGAATGACTGGAATTGCCGTCAGGTGGAAGGTGAGCATCCTGTTTTGAGGTTAAATGCGATCGCGCCTGTGGTTTCTGGTTTGGCCGTTACCGCGGAGTGAGATTACCACGATTACCTTGAATGAAAGACAACCCTAGATTCGATCGAAATCTTCCGAGTGGCGATCGTTGACATAAGCGCGATCGCCTCCATCAACCGCAAGCAGTGCGAAGTGCAAGCAGATTTCGACCTTCGGGGCGATCGATCAAACTCGATCGCCCCCGGCTACGGCAAACTGATCGGTTTGTACGAATCCCGCAAACCAGAAACCTGGAAGCATCCAGTCACAAATTATTCCCTCACCTACCGCCGCTTGTTTGAATTAGAAGCGTGTCTGCTGGAAAAAGAAGGGTCGGGAGAAAGCGGTTTATTCGGTCAATTAATTGTGCGCTGAGGTGATAAAATGGCATAAGCAAAAAAACTGGTATCTAGTTTGCATCGCATTATGGTTGCTTTACCCGATCGCCTATTGATGAGCGCAGAAGAATACCTGACTTGGGAACCCACCCAAGAAGAACGCTACGAGTATTGGGATGGCGAAGTCGTCGCTATGAGTGGCGGAACCCGCAATCACAATCGGATTACCTTCAACTTCTCCAAGGTTCTAGATGATGCCCTTGTCGATCGCCCTTGCGAGATGTACATGGCGGATGTAAAAGTCCAAGTGGAACCAGGGCGAAAGTATTTTTATCCTGATGTTGTCGTAACTTGCGACGATCGCGATAACGATCCGCAATTGGTACAATTTCCTTCCTTGATTGTCGAAGTTTTGTCACCTTCAACGGAAGCTTTGGATCGTGGCGCAAAATTTGCTAAATATCGCCAATTTTCAACGCTGCAAGAGTACGTCTTGGTGCAAGTCGAACAGCCCGGAGTAGAGCTGTTTCGGCGCAACGAACAAGGGCTGTGGGTGCTGTCGGAGTACGGTTTGGGCGATACTTTGCGACTGGAATCAGTGGATGTCGAAATTGCGATCGGCCAATTGTACCGCCAAATACAATTTTCTTAGTCTCGCGTTGCGCGGACATTGTTTGTGTAGCCACGAATTCCATTCGTCCTTTCTCTCTTTCTTTCTTTCTTTCTTTCTTAGTCCGCGGAGGCGGACATTGTTTGTGTAGCCGCGAATTCCATTCGCCGGGTATCCAACGGAAATTCACCCAATATTCACCCAATATTCACCCAATATTCACCAGATATTCCCCCTTTCTTCCTTACAAAACTTGCTTGGGGGCGATCGGAATTTCAATAATAAACTCAGTCCCCTCTCCAGGTGCAGAAACACAACTCAACTTTCCGCCATGAGAACTCACAACAATCGAGTGCGAAATCGATAATCCCAAACCAGTTCCCGAACCCACCGGCTTAGTTGTAAAAAACGGATCGAATATCTTGTGCAGCACCTCACTGCTCATCCCTGGCCCACTATCAGCCATTCTAATAATAGCAGAATTGCGATCGGTCACCTCCGTAGAAATTGTAATAGTAGGCTGTTTATGAGAGCTTTCCGGGCAATCTCTTGCCAACAGCAGCGCATCGATCGCATTTGTCAAAATATTCATAAATACCTGATTCAACTGCGACGCATAACAAGTAATTAACGGTAGCTTGCTGTAATTTTTAATCACCTCAATTCCCAAACGGCCACCTTCTTTTCTCAGGCGGGGTTGCAGCAACATCACTGTACTGTCTATGCCTTCATCGATATTAACCGACTTCATTTGCGCTTCATCCAGGCGCGAGAAATTCCGCAAACTCAACACAATATCCCGGATTCTTTCCGCTCCGACTTTCATAGAATCCAGCAGCTTTTGCAAATCTTCGCTCAAAAATTCCAGTTCAATTGTTTCTATTTCCTCGATGATTTCATCAGCAGGTTCGGGATAGTGCTGCTGGTAAAGCTCAATCAACTTCAGCAAGTCTTTCACGTAGTCGCTAGCTGGATTGAGATTGCCGTAGATAAAACTTACAGGGTTATTAATTTCGTGAGCAACACCAGCCACCATTTGCCCCAAACTCGACATTTTTTCAGTTTGAATTAATTGAGCTTGAGTTAGTTTCAGCTCCAGCAAAGTTTGTTCTAAACGCTCATTCTTGTCATTTAACTCATACGTCCGCTCTTGCACTTTCTGCTCCACAGAATTGTAAAGCAGAGCATTTTCCAAAGAAATAGCAACTTGCGAAGAAAGCAGCCTTAAAACTTCCAATCTATGCGCCGTAAAAGCCCCGAGTGTTAAATTGTTTTCTAAATAAAGAATCCCAATTAGTTTGCCTTGATTGACAATCGGCGTACACAAAAGAGATTTGAGCTGGTGTTTGGCGATGTAAGGATCGGCAGTAAATCGCCCCTCAGCCACAGCATTGCTCAACACCAAGTCCGAGCGAGTCCTTTCCACATAATTAATCACCGTAACAGGCAAATCCTGACATTCTTCCACAGGCGTAAATTGCAGCACTGCTACATCTTCAGCAATTACTGACGCTTTGGCAGAAATCAACAGTTTTTCATCTCTCACCAAAATTAAAAACCCGGATTGTGCGCCTGCGTTTTCGAGGGATATCCTCATCAAAGAAGCCAGCAATTTGTCTAGGACAATTTCGCTGGAAATTGCCAGAGATGCTTTCATTACAGTTGCTAAATCCAGCACTCTCGCATCGCTTCCAGTAGAAGTATGAATAGTTGTGGTAGTTTGATTGTTGTGAAAACTGCCGTTGAGCGGCGTCATTTCCCGCAACTGGGGATACTTCTGTTCTAAATCTTCAACTTTGCGGACTGCACCCCAGCGCAAGTAGCACGAGTGAGCTTCGCGCAAGTGGATTTTGGCATATTGATATTTGCCTTTACTCAACCAAAACTTGGCGGCTAGTTCGTTAGCGAGGGCTTCATTTTGGACAAACTCATTGTCTTGAGCTAAATTGATCGAGAAATCGTAAAGCTCTACAGCTTCTGAATCTTTCTTAGTAATTCTGGCTATTTCTGCTTGTACTAAAAGATACTTGTGCAGAAAGTTTTCACGACAGTTATCAGCCCAGATTTTCATCTGTTTTTGATTGGCTTCTAACTTTTCCAGATATTGTTTTTGCTTGCTTTTTGAAACATTGGGAAAAACGGCAGCTAAAACTAGAGAAAAGAAAAAATTCCACTCGGTAGCGGGTATCGCTCCGGTAATAAAAGATAGTTGCTTTTCTACTTCCAATGCTAGTTGTAGTGCTTCATTGAAGTTGCCATACCAGTACATTACCTGGCATTTGCGAATCTGGTAAAGGCAAAGCGAGTACAAATTTTGATGAGCTTGACAGTTTTGTACGTATTCAGCTTCGCTCATATCGTCGCTTTCAAAGACAAACTTGTCAACAGTGAGTTGGCTCAAGTTACGCAGTATCAGCTCCACTCCTAATAATGTATCGGTAACAAGCTGATTTTTGGTTTTTTGGCTGAACTGCAAATACCTGCTCGTGTCTGCCAGAATTTGCGATATTTCTTTGCCTTGAAAAAAGTAATTGGCTATGCGGTTGGATAGGATATAACCGGCATATTCTAAATCTCCTGATTCTAAAGCTGCTTGATATCCTTCATTACTGATTGCGTGTGCCTCTTTAATATGGTTGAACCAGTAATGAAAAATACTAACCAGCGAAGAACAAGCTCTGCACTTCAAGCCGATATTGCCAGATTTTTCACTCAAATTCAGCGATAGCATGGCAAATTGATACGCGGCTTTGTAATCTCCCGAAACAGCGTTTAAGAACATACCGTAGCCTGCGTAGCAGAGAGATGCTTCGGGTACTAAACCGTAGGTGAGAGAAAGATTGACTCCTTTTAAAACGCTGACTTTCCACAAGTCGGGATTGCTGAGGTAAGCTGATGTTAAGAAGTTGGTGATTAATTTGACTGCGACTTTTTTGTCGGGTACTGTCATTTCGGGAGCGTCAATCAGGGAAGCTATTTCTCTACCTGCTAAAAAGTTTGTGGCTGCTGCAAATTCTTCGGCTATGACTTTTTGCAGCCCGTCTAGCGGCAAGTCAATGCCCAGCAAGTTCAAGGCTTTGATTCCAGCTTTAACTGCTTCCTCGTATTTGGCTCGCAGGGTGTACTGCACGATCAGGAGGTTGTAAATTTCTACTTTTTCTAAAGGCGATCGCGCTTTTTGCAAAGTTATGTTGATAAATTCTTCTGAATGCTCGAAATAGCCGTTCAGATACTCAACGTTAGCGCGCTCCATGTGCAGAGCAAAGGCTAAATCGTAGTGGGAATCCCAGATATCGGCGGTTAAACCGTCCATACCTGCGGTTAAATACTGCAACGCAGCAACATAAGCAGTGGCATCTTTGGCTCTGCGGGCGGCGTCTAAATTCAGGGTTGCCAGTTCGATTAGTTCTCGCTCGTCTCGAATTAGCGATCGCGCTACATTCAAGTGATCGACTAACTCAAAGATTCTGTCAGCGCGATATTCAGCAGGAGTATTTTCGAGGATTTGCCTGCCGATTTTCAGGTGAACGTCTTTTTTTTGCGAATCATCAATTAAAGCATAAGCTGCTTGTTGTACGCGATCGTGCAAAAATTTATAATTGAGAATTAACAGCGGAAACAGCACGTAATCTAATGACTTGCTTTCCAATTCCGAAGTCGGCAGAATCAGCCCCGACTTAATCGCCGGCAACAGGTGAGAAAAAGTTTCCGACGCTTCTTTCTCATTAATTAAAGAAAGAGTATTTAAGTCAAATTCGTTGCCCAAACAAGCCACTAAACGCAAAACCTGCTGCGTTGAACTTGGCAGTTTTCTCAACTTCTGCACCATCAAATCTACTACATTGTCAGTGATAGCGCACTGCTCAATTTGAGTCATATCCCAATGCCAGCCGCCCTTGCTCCCCAACTGTGGCGGATGAAAAACTAGCAGATTTTCTTGATACAATGTTTGTAGGAATTGATTAACAAAAAAAGGATTGCCGTCTGTTTTACTGACAACCAGTTCAGCTAAGGGTTTGACCGATTTGCGATCGCTGTGCAAAGTCTCGGCAATCAAATGAGTGATGTTGTCCACCCCCAGCGGCGACAGAGCAATCTCATTAATGATGGCTTCCTGATTTCGCAGCGTCTCCACAGTCATCATTAAAGGATGAGTGGGACTGACTTCATTATCCCGATAAGCGCCAATTAAAAACAGATATTGTGTCGCTTCATCTGTCATCATCAATTCGATCAATTTGAGTGTAGCAGAATCAGCCCACTGCAAATCGTCGAGAAAAATTACCAGCGGATGTTCGGGCTGGCAAAATACGCGAATGAAATTTTGAAAGACTAAATTAAAGCGGTTGAGAGATTCCGTCGGCCCCAATTCAGCTACAGGAGACTGAGCTCCGACAATTAGTTCTACTTCGGGAATTACATCAATAATAATTTGCCCGTTTTGCCCGAAAGCAGTACGGAGTTTTTCGCGCCAAACTGCCAATTGAGCTTCGCTTTCAGTTAAGAGTTGTCGCACCAATTCCGAAAAGGCGCTAACAACTGCTGAGTAAGGAATAGTCCGCTTGTACTGGTCAAATTTTCCCCAAATAAAATAGCCGCGCCTGCGGGTAATAGGTTTGTCTAAAATCTTCACCATTGCAGATTTGCCAATGCCGGAATAACCAGCAATCAGCATCATCTCGCTGCGGGATTTATGCTGTCCTCTCGCGAGCACTGACAGGGAACTTTCTTTGCGCGATTTGCTCTCTTTCTTGATGACAGAAATTTGGGACTGTTCGATGCGGTAGGCTCGATTATTTGTTGCTGCTACCCGTTCAAATGCCGCTAAAAGAGTTTCAACTTCTCGCTGTCTGCCGTAAAGTTTTTGAGGAATTTGAAATTTGTCAGAAATATCTTGGCTGCCGAGAGCAAACTCGGAAATAACCCCAGATGTTTGCAACTGAAACAGACAGGATTCCAAATCCGCTTTCAGTCCCCAAGCACTTTGATAGCGATCCTCAGCCGCTTTTGCTAGCAATTTCATCACAATGTCTGAAATAGCTTGAGGAATTTCTGGTGAAAGTTCAGCGAGAGGTACTGGCTGTTTGGCGATGTGACAGTGAACTAACTCCATGGGATCGGTAGTGGTAAAAGGGAGCTGTCCTGCCAGGACTTCATAGAAGGTGACGCCAAGGGAATAAAAGTCCGTGCGGTAATCGATTACCCGGTTCATTCTGCCGGTTTGTTCCGGCGACATATAGGCTAAAGTCCCTTCTAAAAAGTTGGGATTTTTATTGGCAACGTTTTCCTGATTTGAGTCACTTGAGATGCTAAAATCTATGACTTTAACTTGTCCAGTCGCGGGATTAAAAACTATATTAGAGGGGTTTATATCTTTATGAATTACATTTTTTGCGTGAATCTCTCCCAAAGTTTCAGCAACTTTGATGGCTGTGGTCAAAAATCCCAAAGAGGTAAATTTTTGGGTAGCCATAAATATTTTTAAAGATTCGCCACCAAAATCTTCTAAAATCATTGCCAGACTATTTCTAACCTGCTGCAACCTGTGCATTTTAACAACTCCGTCGAGCTGGTTTAAGTTGGCAGTGATGTCATATTCCCGTTTGTATCTATTCAGTTCTTCGGGAGTCGGATAGTCTTCTTTGAGAATTTTGATAATAACAGGTTGGTTGTCTTGCTCGTTGCGGCCGCGGTAAACCAGGGAAGTGCTGCTTTCATAAATGAGAGCGAGAACTGCAACGCCGGGAATTGCCATCATAGTTGGTTCTCTCAAATTAGGTGTGCTTGTTGGTCAATATTACAGGACTTACGCGCGGCGGGCTAGAAACCCGGTTTCTTTGTTGGTAGTTGCTGACAATCTCAAGATTTTTTCCTATGAACCGGGTTTTTTCCGTAAATCCTATGTTATTCTTCATTATCACTCAAGAGCTATGTTTTGGGATGTGTGGGAAGACACGCCGTATCCAGCAAAGAGCTGTTGCTGACTTGCATGGGCCTGGGGCTTTTTCACCTCAGCAGTTAGGTAAACAAAAGCACAGATACAGGATTTGTGCAATGATTTGGTGTGGCGATCGATCGCACGGCTGACAAAAAAACAATCTCAGCTTTTAGGAGATTGCTTGAATTTAGCCTCGCATCTATGTTTTCGGTCAAATTACGCAAGTATTCACACTTCAATCAAACCGCTTCACTGTGCGACTGCTAACTACACGCCCGTCAGTCGATTTTCCATTTTTCGATTTGAGATTTAATTGCAGCGCTGTGAATCACCCGATTCCGAACTTAAGTGTAAAATTTTAATCTCTCCAGGATAGGAGTCGAGGGCTTGTATCCGTTTTAGAGCGAGTCATCTACGCACCGGCTGGAATAATAACCTTTAATCTCGGAGTTAAAAAATCGGCCTGTAGAATCAGCTTCTTGCAGAGATTCCCAAATTTCCGATTCTACGTCGCTGTATTGATAGACTGACCCGCTGCTAAATTCTATTTGCAAAACTTGATCCTCTTCATTGTATCCGATCGCGCTAGCCATTGCGGCTCTCCAGAACTTATGGTGATAATTTTATCTAATGCAAGAAACAAGCTAATACGCGATTTCTAAAATTATCAAAATTAGAAAAGCCATACCCTTGT
>NZ_JAEQCE010000043.1:0-77424 GCF_020738665.1 Microcoleus sp. PH2017_08_TRC_O_A | reverse complement strand
TCCGTTGGTGCCGCACCCTTAGAAGTATTGAAAGAGTATATTAGAAATCAAGAAAAGCCGTCCTAAAAGGACGGGGCTTGTATCCCATTTTCTTGGTCACTCAATCGCAATGAATGAATCCATGTATGCAAAGCATCAGGCAACTAATACTCGTATCGCGACAATAGACAGCATGACGAATCGCCAATTGCCTCTAGAAGGTGCGCTCAAAGCTTTAGTAAGAATCGGAATTACGCCCGAGACGTTAGCACTTGTAAGTGAAATTTATGGGCTACAGATAGATGATTTACTGTCCTTGATTACACCTTGACATCTAACCCCCCTCCCTAACCTTATTCGCCCTTAACCGGGCGGTTTTTTGTACCTGTTCTCCCTCTATTCCCAGCTTGGCTAGCCAGCGCCGGAATAGGGGGCAGGCAAAACAAAACCCGTCCGGTTAAGGGCGGGTCATAAATCTTAACATTAGGGGCGGTTATGCCTCTTTTTTTTCGTTAAACTGAAAGACGAGATGAGCGAAAAATGAGCGGAAATTATCAACCAGAGATTGAGTGAGATTCCTAAATGGCGTAGCCATAAGCTGTCTGAGCAATGGGCGGAGAGAGAATCGAACTCTCATACCTTTCGGTGTCAGATTTTGAGTCTGATGCGTCTACCAATTTCGCCACCCGCCCTTTTTGGTGGTTTCACCATCATAACACGCCGATCGACTTTCTGCAAGCAAAGATTCATAATTTTTTGAACTTGCCCAGCGATCGATCTCTTTGGCGCGCAATACTGGTACAGGATGGGACAACTGAGCCGTTTGAGCTTGCTTGAGCATTTCCCCGAGTTCCGTGCTACTGAGGTCGTCGTAGGCCCGCGCTTGCGCCAAAAACGCATCGAGATTCAGTTTCGGTGCTAACGTCGGCGAACCTCCGGCCAGTTTCATCAGCACTGATGCTACCACTCTGGGGTCTTGGGTGGCGAGTAAGGCGGCGCGATCGCACGTAAATTCTGCACAGCGCAACCATTCCAACATTTGCGTCTGCAAACCCTGGGCGAATACGGTTCCCAAAGGCGAAATTTGACCGGCGGCCAATACAATTAAATTAGCCAGAGTCAGATAAACTCCGTGTTCGCACTTCAAATGTCCCAACTCGTGAGCGATTACGGCTTTCACTTCCTCGTCGGTGAGCAAATCAATCAGCGAAGTGTGCATCACCACAAACGGCTGTTTTCCCCGCATCGCAAAGGTGTAAGCATTGGGCATCGGATGCTGGCGGACATAAAGCTGCGGTACTTCCAAATCCAGAGTTTTGCAAGCATCCACTAGCAATTGATGCAGGTGCGGCAGTTGATTTTCGCTGACTAGGACGCTGGAAGCCAGATTTTCGAGCATGAAAAACTGTTCGCCAAGTTGTCCCAGCAACTGCCGCACCATCAAATCTAGTCCGGGCAGTTGTTTGAGCGCGTTGGTGGCTTCCAAGTCCAGCGGGTGCCGAAACTGGTCTGCTTTTAAACCGATGAGCGGGATGTTTAACATTTTAGTCAGTTGGTCATTGGGCAGTTGGCAGTGGTTATTTGTTATTTGTTATTTGTTATTTATTATTTATTAGTTATGAGAACTAATAAATAATAACTCTTCGACCCTTCGACTAAGCGAGCGGGCACCGCAAATAACCGACAACCAATAACAAATAACCACTAACTACTAACTAACAGTTTAAACTCGATCGCACGGGATTGACAGGAGCCTCAGCCGTCGCCGGGTCTGTGCCCTCTTTGACTCGTCGCAACTTGGCTCCCAATTTTTGGAGTTTCATCTCTAACTGCTCGTAGCCCCGATCTAAATGCTGCAAGCTGCTGATGGTGGTGACACCATCGGCTGCAAGTCCCGCGATTACCAAAGCCGCCGAAGCCCGCAAATCTGTTGCGACTACGGGCGCACCCGACAGCATTGGGACTCCGCGCACTACGGCGACATTGCCTTTAACGCGAATGTCGGCGCCCATGCGGTTGAGTTCTGCTACGTGGCGCAAGCGGTTCTCAAATACGGTTTCTTTGATCAAGCTGTCTCCTTCGCTCAGCGTCAGCAAAGCCATAAACGGAGCTTGCATATCTGTGGAGAAACCCGGGTAAGGCAGAGTTTCGATGTCTGTGGCGGTGTGAATTTTGCCGGGAACTATCCGCACAATGTCGGATTCTACGATAATTTTCGCCCCCATTGTCTGCAATTTGGCAATAACTGCGGTCAGGTGGTCGGGAATTACCGACGACAAACTGATTTCTGAGTGAGTGATGGCTCCTGCTAATAAAAATGTTCCGGCTTCGATGCGATCGGGAATAATTGCATAGTCTACCGCGTGGAGTTTCTCAACTCCCGAAATGACGATCGTATTTGTGCCCGCGCCTTGAATTTTGGCTCCCATCGCACGGCAGAAATTCGCCAAATCGACGACTTCCGGTTCTTGAGCCGCGTTTTCAATTACGGTTTCTCCTTCCGCTAAAGTCGCCGCCATCATCAAAGTTTCAGTGGCGCCGACGCTGGGGTAGTCCAAATAAATTTTGGCTCCTTTCAAGCGGCGGTTCGGCCCTTTGACGTAAGCGTTAACAGTACCGTGATCGATGTGGACTTCGGCACCAAGGGCTTGCAGGCCCCGAACGTGGAGTTCTACGGGCCTGGCGCCGATGGCACAACCACCTGGTAATGGCACTTTGGCAAATCCCAAACGCGCTAGCAGGGGCCCGATGATGAAGAAGCTCGCCCGCAGTTGGCTGACTAATTCGTAGGGGGCTTGAGCATCCAGGAGGTTGCTGGCGTTGATGTCTAAAGTATCGCCATTCTGCTGTACTTTGACTCCTACAGCCGAGAGAATTTGCCCCATGCGGGCGACATCGACCAATGCGGGAACGTTGCGGATGTGGCAATCGTCAGGGCATAGTAGAGCTCCTGCCATGACTACTAAGGCCGAGTTTTTGGCGCCGCTGATTTTGACGTGTCCTTTCAGGGGCTGGCGACCCCAAATTTGTAATACTTGTTGGTCGCTTTCTGGTGAAGCGGACAGGTTAGATGAGTTTTGAGCTGGTGTAATGGGTTTGCCCTCCATAATGCGCTTCGTTACTTTATACATTAGTGAAATACCCAAACTAAACGAAATACCGTTATAGTTCGGGCTTCGTGTATCGTTTGCCGTTGCTCTGTTGGGTATACCCATTTCTGGGTATTCGTCACTGAAGACGATCCAAGTCTGACACAGCATCTCTGGCTTTTTACGGCCTTTATCCCGACCTAGGGAATCCACGCAGAAGCCCTGTTTCCCAAGGCAAAAAACTATTTTCGTACAACAAACTTGGATTATATTTTATGGTGGGACGTACCTTACCAACCAGCGGTCTGCTCTTTCCCCTTTTCTCTCGCAGTTGTCCGGGGCCAAGCATTTTACTGCTACTGTAGCCTGTTGTTTGCAGTCGAGTGGGTGGGTCGCAACCACTTATATCTTAGACTTTTGAGGAAATTGTCGCTTTTTTTTCATAGACCTTGCTTAGCTTATATCCCAATGCTGAATTGAGTACAATTACAGCGTGGGACTTACGCCAATTGAGTTAATTTTGGTTCGATTTTACCGGAAAGTTTTTATATGTCCAGGGGGGATGTTAAGAATTCCTGGTATTATACTTGCTCCCATTGTGGCTGGGTGAGGGTTTCAGGTTACGATCGCACGAATAATATCGATCAAGTCCTATGGAGTTATCTGTATCAAGATTTACTTTTGTTTGTGGTTGTCGATCGAGATGCAGATGTGGTGCTATTCTCAATAAGCTATTTTGTAGTACGGGCCGATGGGACGATCGACAAAGGTGTAGGATGTCAACTCGATCGACAATGCCGAGAAGTTCGCACGTTGTCGATCGCCCCAATGCCTGTGCTAACCTGTGACAACACCCTAGAGCCAAAGTTAGTGCTAGCAAATGGTTCACATTAAGCGGATCGAACTAACTAACTTTAAATCTTTTGGCGGCACAACGTCCATTCCCGTGCTGCCTGGTTTTACTGTGGTTTCCGGGCCCAACGGTTCAGGGAAGTCCAATATCCTCGATGCTTTGCTGTTTTGTCTGGGACTTTCGACTTCTAAGGGAATGCGGGCTGAACGTTTGCCGGATTTGGTGAACAGCGCCCAAAATAAGCGCGGTACGATTGAGGCTAGCGTGACTGCTACTTTTGCGCTGGAAGATGTGGGTGATGAATGGTTCGCTCAGGATGAAGATGAGGATGAGGATGAGGTAGAAAAGGCAGCGGATGATTTGTCTGTTGAGTCTGTTGAAGCAGAAGACGTAGAAGCAGTCGAAATTCCAGAAACTGAAGACAACAACGGACAATCATCAAATCCAAAATCCAAAATCCAAAATCCAAAATCGGATGAGTTATCTGTTGAAGAAGTCGAAGAAATAGAAATCGCCACCAGTCAAGAAAACAACGGACAACTACTCGCTAACAATCGAAAATCCAAAATCGAAAATCGAAAATCGGATGAGTGGAGTGTGACGCGCAAACTCCGAGTCACTCGTCAAGGAACTTATACGTCAAATTATTACATTAATGGCGCACCTTGCACGCTGACTCAACTGCACGAACAACTTAACCGTTTGCGAATTTATCCCGAAGGTTATAACGTTGTTTTGCAAGGAGACGTTACTAGCATTATTTCGATGAATTCTAAGGAACGCCGCGAAATTATTGATGAATTGGCAGGTGTGGCTCAATTCGATCGCAAAATCTCTCTCGCACGGCAGAAGTTGGATGAAGTTAAGGAAGTTGAAGAACGCAGCGGGATTGTGGAAAAAGAACTGATTTCTCAGCGCGATAGACTGGCGAACGATCGCGCAAAAGCGGAAAAATATCAAAAGTTGCGGGCGGAATTTCAAGAGAAGTCGCAGTGGGAAATTGTTCTCAAGTTCCGTCAGTTGCAAAAGCAAGAGTGGAAACTGCGCGAACAAATCGAAACGGGCGATCGCAATTCTACATCTCTCACCGAACAATTGCAAGCCATTACCACCCAAATTCAAGCTGCAACCGCTGAACTTGACGCGCTGAATGCTCGCGTTAAAGCTTTGGGCGAGTCGGAATTGTTGGCTTTGCAAGCAAGTATTGCCACTCAGGAAGCGGAACGGCGGCAACTCCAAAATCGCAAACAGGATTTGGAAACAACTGCTGGACAAATGGCGGCTAATATAGCACAAACTGAGGAAGAAGTGCGGCAGTTTCGGCAAAGTTTGGAGCAAATTGAGATTGAAATATCCTATGTGATGTCTCAAATAGGTACTTTTCAGGAACAGCGCGACGCCGCCCAACAAAGTTTAGATCAGAGTCGGGAAGTTGCAAATGCGATCGCCTCGACGGCCGAAGTTTGGGTACAGCAACAAACGGAACTGCACCGCCAAATCGAGACAATTCAGCAAACTTTGGAGCCGCAGCGCACCGAACAAGCTACTATTGGCGAAAGAGCCGATCGCCTGCAAAGTCAAATTCAAGAACAAAACCAATCGCTGCAAGTATTGGAACAGGAAATTACAGCAAAAAAAGTTCAGCAATCAAGTCTTGGGGAAACCCAAAAAGTTGCGGCTTTGCAAGTAGAATCGCTGAATCAGATTGTAGTCGCAGCCGAACAAGAATTGCAATTGCAACAGGAAACTCAAACTCGTTTGCTGGAAGAACAGCGGGAAAGACAGCGCAAGTTAGATAAGCTAGAAGTGCAGTTTCAAGCCCAGCAAGAAGCGAGCGGCACGTTTACTGCAAAAATTATCGCACAAAGCGGAATTGGCGGAGTTTGTGGCTTGGTGGCTCAACTGGGCAGGGTGGAACCGCGCTTTCAGTTGGCGCTGGAAATTGCGGCGGGCGGCCGCATGGGTAATATGGTGGTGGAAAATGACAGTGTGGGTGCTGCTGCGATCGAATTGTTGAAGCAAAAACGGGCGGGAAGAATGACGTTTTTGCCTTTGAATAAGATTAGGGGCGGCAGGTTTTCGGTGAATGAAAATTTGCGACGGGCGGCTGGATTTCTGGATGCGGCTGTGAATTTGATTGAGTGCGATGCGCGCTATCAGGAGATTTTTGCTTACGTTTTTGGCAGTACGGTGGTGTTTAGCAATCTTACTGATGCCCGCCGCTATTTGGGACAGTACCGGATTGTCACTTTGGATGGGGAAATTCTGGAAACTAGCGGCGCGATGACTGGGGGAAGTTCTACTAATAGATCTACCTTGCATTTTGGTACGGTTGATGCTAGTGATGCTGGGGATGAAGCGCGGACAATTGCTGCTTTGCAAGAACGTATTGAGGAAATTGAGCGGATTTTGGAACGGTGCAAAATTGCGATCGATCGCGCTGCTGTTGCTGTCAAAACTCGCAGTCAAGAATTGATGGAGGCGAAGCAGAATTTGCGCGAACATCAGTTGCGCTTGGAACAGTTGGAGTCGGAAATAAAGAATTTGCAAGCGCAACAAGAACAAGTGCGATCGCAAATTGCTAAAAATACTCAGGAATTGACTGATTCGCGATCGCGATTGCAGTTGCTTGCGAGGGAATTGCCCGCACAGGAAACTCAATTGCAGCAGTACCGCCAAACTTTGGCGCAGTTGGAAGAGTCGAACAGTCACAGCGAATGGCAGCAAATGCAGTCGGGTTTGCGCGCTCAAGAAGCGCAACTGCAAGAGCGCGAATTGGCTCTGAGAAACGCCCAGCAGCGCCAAGGAGACTTGCAAAATCAATTCGGGCGCTTGGAAGAGAAAATTAAGGAAGGCAGCGAGAAATTGCAGGAATGGCAAGTGCAGCAAAATGCGGGAACTGATGCTGTAAATCGCATTGTTTCGCAGCAGTTGGAACTCGACGCACAGATTGCAGCAGCTAAGGCGGCTTTGGCCCAAATTGAGGAGAAATTGGGTTTGGAGAAGGGAGAACGCGATCGCGCGGAATCGCAACTGCGAGAGCAACATTTGGCAAAACAACAGTTACAATGGCAGTTGCAAAAACTGCACGAAACTCAGCAAGAACGCCGGGAACAATTAGCCGCCGTCCGCACTCTCATGGAAACGCAGCGAGCGGAAATGCCCGATCCGGTGCCGTCGATTCCTGAAAATGTAGAGAAAGCCAATTTGACGGAATTGCAGCAAGAAGTAAAGGCGATCGCCAAACGCATTCAAGCTTTAGAACCGGTGAATATGCTAGCATTGGAAGAGTACAACCGCACTCAAGAACGCCTGCAAGAATTGAGTCAAAAATTGACGACATTGGCAGGAGAACGCACTGAACTTTTGTTGAGAATCGAAAATTTTACCACGCTCAGGCGGCGCGCTTTTAAAGAAGCTTTCGATGCGGTTAACGAGAACTTCCAGACTATCTTTGCGGAACTTTCCGAAGGTGACGGGTATCTTCAGCTAGATGACCAGGAAGACCCCTTCAGCAGCGGTTTGAATTTGGTCGCTCACCCGAAGGGGAAACCCGTTCAGCGGCTGGCTTCCATGTCGGGAGGCGAAAAGTCGCTGACGGCGCTGAGTTTTATTTTTGCGCTGCAACGCTACCGCCCGTCTACGTTTTATGCTTTTGATGAAGTGGATATGTTTCTGGATGGGGCAAATGTGGAGCGATTAGCTAGAATGATAAAACGACAGTCTGAACAAGCCCAGTTTATTGTTGTGAGTTTGCGGCGACCTATGATTCAATCGGCTGAGCGTACAATTGGTGTTACTCAAGCGCGGGGAGCTTATACTCAGGTCATCGGACTTAAGTTGTAGTCCCGGAGTATCTGTTGATGATGGTGTTCAGTGATATACATATTTGTTGACACTCCTCGACCTGAAGGTACGAGGATTCTTGGCTCACCGAGACCACTTAAACTAGATTCCTTGCAGTATCTAGCTCAGAGGTGGGACTCTCCCCAAGCGTTAATTCGGGTATGCCCTACCCTATTTGCTTTTGAGCAAGTCCTGTTTCAATTTGAAGCAAATTCGCTTCAAATGCTGTGAGTCTAGCTCCTCTCAATCTTTTACCTACTGCGAGGTGGAGTCTAGAAAAATGCAGTAGAACCGCTTAGATTCAATTTTCAAGGTTCAGCGCTTTGTCTTTCGACAGCTAGGTTTTTAGAGTGGTTGATTACCTTTCCGCTACTACAAGCATAAAGCAAAGCCGTGCTAAAGGCACGGGGTTTTAGACCCATTCTTATGGTAAATCAGGATTAAAGTTAGAATGACATCAGAACAAATTTGCCAACGCTCCGATATTCTCGGCACTCAGGTCATCACCCGCGACAGAGGTAAGCGCTTGGGTGTCGTCAGTCAATTGTGGGTGGACATCGATCGCCGGGAAGTTGTGGCGATCGGTCTGCGTGATAATATATTTGCGATCGCTGGACTACCAAAGTTTATGTTCCTCAGCAATGTCAGCGAAATTGGCGACGTGCTGTTGGTGGAAGATGAAAGTGCGATCGAAGATGATGTTGATGTTGAAGTCTACAGCATTTTGATTAACAGCGAAGTGATTACCGAAACCGGCGAACTTTTGGGAAGGGTGCGGGGCTTTAGATTCGACCCGGAAGACGGTAAGTTAGTTTCTATCGTCATCGCTTCCCTCGGAATCCCCCAAATCCCCGACCAAGTTCTCAGTACCTACGAGTTGGGGATTGAAGAAATTGTCAGCAGCGGCCCCAACCGCTTGATTGTATTTGAAGGTTCCGAGGAAAGGCTGAGGCAGCTTAGCGTGGGTTTGCTAGAGCGCGTCGGTTTGGGACAAGCACCTTGGGAACGCGACGAGGAGGAACAAGGCTATTATCCCAAACCTGTGGCTACAGACCATCAATTGGGCCCGGGCGTGCGGATTCCTGCACCGGAAATGCGAAGCCGAGTAGCAGCACCCGTGGTAGAAGAGGTTCCTTGGGATGAGGATTCCCAGTGGAATCGCCCACCGGTACGACAGCAGCAGATGCGCGCGATGCCGCAGCCTCAGCAGATAGACGATTATGATGAGTATGAAGAGGATAATTGGGGCGGCGAGGACGATTACGAGGAAGACGAGTACGAAGAGAAGCAGTACAGCCCTCAGGTTTCTCGCCCGAAGGAGCCTGTCGTGGTGGAGTACGAGTACGAGGATGATGTGGAGGCGGATGCTTGGGCTGACGATGAAGCATCGAAGCCTTACCAGGCTCCTCGGGTGAATATCCCTGAGAAGACTAAGACTCCTGAGTACGAGGAAGAGCCTGGTTATTAGGATTAATCCACTGGTTGAAACCAGTGGTTTAACATAGGAAATCCCTGTCCGAGAAAATCCTGGAAAGCCCGCTGTTGCGGGTTTTGTTTTGATATTATGTGATGTGCAGTTGCGTGTTTGTAGTGAGGACTTTAGTCCTCATCTCAAAGGACTAAAGTCCTTTGAGTATAATTAAATTGCATTCATTAACGAGGTAAATTATGCCGCTAACTGCAACCGAATACAAATATGTGGAATTAGATGAGAAGAACGTTCCTCTCATCGCCGGAACCACAATGAAAGTGATTGAATTAGTACAAGCTCATATCGCTTACGGGTGGAGTCCAGCGGAGTTGCACCTCAACCACCGCTATTTGACAATGAGCCAAATTCATTCTGCTTTTGCTTATTATTGGGATCACAAACAAGAGCTTGATGCAGATATGCAGCGCAGGTTTGAGTATGCCGAAAAGTTGCGATTAGAGGCTGGCGAATCTGCTTTGGCTAAGAAACTGCGTGCCCAGGGACTAATTAAATGAGCATAGCGCTATATATGGACGAACATATCCACTTGGCAATTACGGTGGGATTGCAGTTTCGGGATGTAGATGTTCTGACGGTTCAAGACGACGGTAGAACAGGTATGCCCGACACTATTATACTCGATCGCGCAGCCGAGCTTCAGCGCGTTGTTTTTACCCAAGATGAGGATTTTTTAGCCATAGCAAACCGTCGCCAGCAAGAAGGAATAAATTTTGCTGGCGTCATCTACGCTCACCAACAAAGTGTAACTGTTGGTGATTGTATTCGTGACTTGGAAATCATCGCTAAGGTTAACGAATCTGAAGATTTAGCTAACTGCGTGCAGTACCTGCCTTTGTAGCAAAACCCGAAATAGCGATCGTCCCAGTCCGTGATATCATATCTAGTGATTTCATTTGCAATATTCCGGCAGGAGCAGATTTATTAAATCTCTACCTTATATTACAGATACTGGTTAAGTTAGCAAAGGATGTCATTGCGAGCGAGCGAAGCAATCGCAGAGACTATGACGCTTCTCGATTAACTGATGTGCGCGCGGAGCAATTGCTTGTTTAACTGAACAGTATTGGCTTATGTTACATATACTGGTTAAGCCATCCTACAAAAACTATAGATATAAATTCGATCCTGCTTTCGCTCTTTTTCCTCCTCTGAATCCTCTGCGCCTCTGCGGCTCACAAAAAAGCCCCTTCACAAATATATTTAATATCAGCTCAAAAAAAATGAACCGTCAATGCAGAAAACTGAAAAATCAAACAGGAATTTTAATCTATCTCTCTATACTGTTATCATCATCGCTTCATTCATAGCAGTAGGGTATAAGTTCCCGATAGGAGGCAACTTTCCCGAATTGCCACAAATCCAATCCCTGCTCAATCCTGAACTCTACAAAAATGACTATCACGTTCAGGAAATGGTTAAATTAAATCCGAGATACTATTATTATCATATCATTTATTTGTTAGCAAGCCTAGGGTTAAGCATCCCCTTAGTACATTTTATTTATCAATTCCTAGCCTTTAGTTCAGTTATCCTAGCTTGTCGGGCAATTATCAGAATATATACTAATTCACAACTGCCCGTAGCAGCAATGAGTTTCTTGTGTTTAGCCGCATCATTTACGGATGTGGGAAACACGCTGATATTTTCCACAAAATCAGTACCGAGTACCTTCGCAATGGGTGTCGCAATCTGGGGAATTTATTTTAGTTTGCGTCAGAAATGGCTGACAGGATATTTCTTTTTTGGATTGGCTTGTTTGCTGCAATTTTTAGTGGGTTTGCTGCCGGGATTGATGATGATTCCGGTTTTACTGATAGAATCTGTAAGAGAGCGGCAGTTCAAAACGTTGATTTGGGCGATCGCACTTTTAGCAGCAATGTCAAGTATAGTGTACGTACCCATGTTATTGACAGGTACTACCGGCACTCAAACCATCGACAATGCCGAGTTTGTATTCATCCACGCCAAAGTCCGCAATCCTCACCACATCCTCCCGTCAAATTGGACTATTGGGAATTGGTTCAACTTTATATGTTTCATCAGTGGCGGCTTGCTGTGCATCAAAAATACCGACTTACTCCAAAAAGAAGACAAGATTAATTTTTACATAATTGTTGGCACGTCAATTTTCGCACTGTGCCTAAACTACGTATTTGTAGAAGTTTACCCGCTGGCTTTAATCGCCAAACTGCAATTGGCGAGAACCGTTCCATTTGCTCAGTTAATTATATTTATTGCTGTTAGTTTAACCGTCGAGAAGCTTTACACAAATAAAAAGATAGCTGTTAGCTTGTTGCTGCTCTCTGTACTAACTTTGCCTTTTCGAGGTGTAATTTTCCTCGGATTATCAGTTTGGCAAACCAGAAATTACGTATTTCCCAAGAGATACAATATATTGCTGTGGATTTTTACAGCAGTAACGTTAATTGTTAGTTTGATATATCCGGTGACTGATTCGTGGGAAATAATCGGCAATCGCCTAATTAGCATACCTATCCTCTTTTCAATTCTTGCCTTGCCTTTCATTTTAGAACAAACATCTATATCTACACCACTCACACAAATAGTAACCCATATTTTAGCCTTGGCAACTACCGCCATCTTAGTTTTTGGAGTAGCAGGAATTTTACCAAAGCCAATGTTAGAAACCTTTCAAAAAAGAGTTAATATTAATGTAGTTCCCAGCGACGACTTAAACAGATTAGCTTTACACTTTTCGCAAATTAGCAATCAAGATGCACTCATATTAATTCCACCTTCAGTTACCAGCTTCCAGTTTTACTCTCAGAGAGCGATAGTAGTTAATTTCAAGAATTTTCCCTTGACAGAAACAGGAATCAAAGAGTGGCAAAATCGCATGGAAGCTGTTTTGGGAGTTCCCTTAAACCCGCAAATGATTTGGGGAGGGAACGACTTATTCAGCCGTCGCAGCAGTGCGGATTTAGTCAAAGTAGCCCAAAAATATCATGCCGATTATATCCTGACTCGCAGCGATTGGCATCCAAACATTGAAGGAGAAATAGTAGATAAACAAGGCAAATGGATAATCTTTAAAATCCGATAATATCAAATGTGGTTCAACCGCAATTTCCCGGGGAATAGAATTCGCGGCTATACAAACAAAGTCCGCCTTCGCAGACTGAAGAAAAAGAGAGATAATTTTACTCGTTACCAGTTCATTTAGTCATATCGTTTCCCGTTGTATCGGAATGATTTAACCGCAGAGAGCGCAGAGAGCGCAGAGAGATGAATACAGGAGGAGAATGCTACTGGATTTGATATGAGGCTTTGCGCGGGCGAAAGTTTGTATAGAAGCGGTTTCAACCGCCGAATCTTATCAACAGTTAAATATCAAAACCCGAATCATCAATAATTTCGCAAATCTGCTTATCCACATAATCAGCAGCCACATTCCGCGCAATCAACTCAGCCAAAATCCCCAAAGAAATCAACTGCACCGACAGAATTGTACACAAAATCCCAAAAAATAGCAAAGGTCGATTCCCGATCGGCCCAAAGTGCATCCCGGCTAAATTCAGAAACCAAATCACAATCAAATAACTCAGCGAAAAAGTTCCCACCAAGCCAAAACACAACCCCAATCCGCCAAACAAATGACCCGGTTTGTGCAAATATTGCGTCGTCGCCAACACCGTCAACAAATCAATAAATCCCCGCGCGTAGCGTTCCCAGCCATAATTGGATTTGCCATGTTTGCGCGGATGGTGTTCGACAACTACTTCGCCAATTTTAAAACCTAAATTATTTGCTAATGCTGGAATATAGCGGTGCAATTCCCCGTACAATTTAATCGAATGCAAAACCTCCCGGCGATAAGCCTTGAAACCGCAATTCATGTCGTGCATTTGCACCCCAGTCAGCAAACACGCAACTGTATTAAACAAGCGGGAAGGTAAAGTTTTAGAAAGCGGGTCGTTGCGCTTTCTTCGCCAACCGGAAACTAAATCAAATCCCAATTCTAAATGATCTAAAAATTTGGGAATTTCGGCGGGATCGTCCTGTAAATCTGCATCGAGAGTAAAGATAATTTTCCCGGCTGCATTGCGAAATCCCGCTGAAAGTGCGGAGGATTTGCCAAAATTGCGCCGCATTCTTATCGCTTTAATTCGTTGGGGAAATTGACCAGCTAAATCGGCAATTTCTCGCCAAGAAGCATCGCGGCTACCATCGTCTATGAAAATAACTTCGTAACTTGCGATTCCTGTTTGGGACATGACGATGGTAATTTTTTCAAACAGTAATTTCAGTGTTGCTTCTTCATTGTGAACGGGAATTACAAAGCTGAGATCTTTTTGCATAGCTGATTTTTGTAAGTGTTATTGATTAGAGAAGATTGCAAAAGTCCTTTTAATCATTTTTGGGGGACGGGCTAGAAGCCCATCCCACAATTTTTTGTTTTATTGTGGGATGGGCTTTGAGCATCGTCCCAATTATTTTTGCAAGATGTCTATCGCTTGGGAGTTTCGCAAAGCTACCCAACCTTCGCGGTTTTTGAATGAAGCATAGGCTGTCAATAATTTATCTGTTGGCGATGTTTGAATGTATCCTCTCCAAGCTGCGGATTCGTAGGCTACCCCAAATAAGTTAACTAAGTCGGGGCGGGGAAATCCTGACATAGCGAAACCTCGAACTACATTTTCTTGGTTGAGAATGACAATACATTTTACATGATTTTCGGGATCTCCTACCCAACCAATTACTCTGGCGGCGGCTGGTGCGAGTTTGGTGATTGTATCAAAATATCCGGGTACTCCGTCTTTGGGGGCTGAGAGTAAATTCGGGTCGATTTTTGTGTCTAATGCTGCACAAAAGTTGTATTTTTTGATGTCTCGATTGAATGGTACTAAGTTGTTAGTTTTTAAGGCATCGATTAACCCGACAAATGCGGCGGGTTTGTTTCCTACTCTCTCTTTAATTAGGGTGATGTCGGTGATGCCTAATTGCAATGATAGTGCTACTAGCGGTTGATAGGTTGCTCTGCGGGCGATCGCCATTGCAGTTTCGCCTCCCACCCCGTACATTAAAATGACGGCTGCTATCACGACTGCAAACAGCGGTGTCAGCCATCGTCCTTGGATTCTCGGTGTGGGCTGTAACTCGCGTACCGCAAGCACTATGAGGATAATTGTACTCATCCAAAACAAGGCTGGGAGTGTGGCGTAGCGGGAAGCGGTAGCCTGTTCGACTCCAAATCCCGATCGACTAACTGCGGCCATTAAAGCCGTTTGCAGGGTGTACAATTGGATGGACAGCCAAGGCAGCCAATTTTGGCGATTTCCTACAGGATAGCCAAGCTGCACAGACTTTTTTACCAATAGCCAATAACCCACAAAACCCGTTACAGCAATCAAACCAATTATACCAATAATTGACGCAACAATAATGTTTTCGGTAAAAATACCCCCGAGATAAATCGGAATATATTCGAGAGTTTTCAGCGGATTGATTTTAGTTAAAGAAGGATGATTGGACGGAGTTTTGTAAGTTAAGAAATAAATACCAATCACCGCAATCGAAGCAGCAAAATACAAATAAGTTATCCGCCGAGGAAACCGAAGCACAATCGCAGCCCCACACAATATCGGCCACAAACCTAAAGGAGTGCTGTAACTAATACAACCTAAAATCCCAAAAACAATACTACCAATTACCCACTTGTTTTGTTGCCATCCCTCATTCCCAATCTTTGCCGGAGAATGAATACCTAAAGGTTGTGCTTCTCTGCTATTTAATAATAAATTAACATAGGATTGCAAACAAAATATCGAACAAATTACAAATAAATTAGCAATAATCCAGTGGACGCCACTGAATCCCCGCATCCAGTTGTGTGCCGCCGCCGGAGTAAAATTAAAAATAGAAATACACAGGATGACTGAGATAAATTGTAGTGGAAAATTCCTTAATCTTAAAGGTAGTAAAGCAATCAAGACATAGCACTGAATCCAAGCCAAAAACCAAGCAATCAAACATAAACCAATATTTGAACCTTGGGTGATAATAATATTCAAGCCATAGATAATCGCCGGAATCAAGACAAAATGCTCATTCGCCCGAAATATCCAATTAAAAGGATTTGTAGAGAAACCGTCTACTGAATAAAAATTCCAAGTCATCCACCAATAATCAAAATTAGACAAGTCTCCCGCTTGGGATATCAAGTACAAAATATATGACGCTGGTATGAGAATGCCGATAACTGAGGTGATAATTAAAACATATTGGTTCTTGATTTTCATGAATTCGGAGATAGATATTTTTAAAGATTTACTCAATTATTTATTTCACTTATTTAATGGTTGTTAGCCCCTACCTAGAAGGCAAATTGTTTTTAAGGCGGGGTTTAAATCCCGTCTTAAAAACTTCGGGCATCTGTCACTCGCACATCTGTCAACTGTCAACTGTCAACTGTCAACTGTTTAACCAGCATTTGTCTGAGCCCTTGCCGCCAGTGGGGAGGATAGGTTCCCAGAAGTGCTGATATTTTTACTGTGGAAAGTACAGAAAAAGCGGGACGTTTTGCGGGTGTGGGATATTCGGCGGTGGTGATGGGAATTACGCGCTTAATTTTGAGGGGAAAGCCGAGTTTCTCTGCTTCTTCAAAAATGGCGATCGCAAAATCGTACCAACTACACACACCGCTGTTAGTATACTGGTAAGTCCCAAAACTTTCTAGCCCAAGCAGAGGGATGATTTGGGCAGTTGCAGCCCCCAAATCTGCCGTCGAAGTTGGACTTCCAATCTGATCTGCTACTACCCGAAGTTCTTCCCTATCTTTGCCCAATCTCAGCATGGTTTTGACAAAGTTGCCTTTGCCGCCGTTACCGTAAACCCAGGCGGTTCTAATAATAATATGTCGGTTTCCCGCTTTTCTAATTGCTTCCTCGCCTGCTAATTTGGACTTCCCGTAAATTCCCAATGGGTTTGTAGAATCTGTTTCGAGATAGGCAGAACCGCTGCTACCATCAAATACGTAATCAGTGGAAAAGTGGATTAAACTTGCTCCCAGTTTCTCACATTCTTCGGCGAAGATTCCGGGTGCGATACCGTTGACTGCGTGGGCTAAGTCTGCTTCGGTTTCGGCTTTGTCCACCGCAGTGTAAGCGCCGGCATTCACTACTACATCCGGTTGAATGTCAGCCATTGCTTGACGGATGGTTTCGGGTTGGGATAAATCGACGGAAGTGCGATCGACTGAAATGACCTCTCCCACAGATAATAGTATGGGCTGTAATTCTTGAGCTAGCTGTCCGCTACCGCCTGCGAGTAAAATTTTCATTATCTAAAACACTTGAGCTCTTTTCAATGTTTGTCCGGCTTTGTCTTTAGGTGATAAAATTGGTTCAGCACCATCTAGCGGCCAGGCGATCGCCAAATCAGGGTCATTCCATACAATACACCGCTCGTGTCCCGGTGCATAGTAGTCTGTAGTTTTGTACAAAACTTCAGCAATGTCTGATACTACTAAAAAACCGTGAGCAAATCCCGCCGGCACCCAAAATTGCCGCTTATTTTCAGCACTAATCAAACAGCCCACCCACTGTCCGAAAGTCGGCGAACTTTTTCTAATATCCACCGCCACATCATATATTTCGCCCGCAACAACCCGCAGCAATTTACCTTGAGGGTGCTGCATTTGGTAGTGCAAACCGCGCAGCACATTTTTAGAAGACTTGGAATGATTGTCTTGCACAAAATCTGCCGTCACGCCTGTTTTTTCGACAAAAGCTTGGTGATTGAAACTCTCAAAAAAGAAACCGCGATCGTCTCCGAAAATTTTAGGCTCAATTATCAGAACATCCGGTATTTCTGTAGATATAACATTCATAGTTGGCTGTATCGCGTGATAAACTTATACTCAGTCTATGCTATCTTACTATGAAAACTGACACATATCTCAAAAAATTGTATGCAAACCGATTTGATTCCCGACAGATGCAAGCCAAGGTGGCACTTTGGAAAGTTTTAATTGACGAATTTTTACAAGATTATGTTCCTCCAGAATCGGCTGTTTTAGATATTGGCGGCGGTTACTGCGAGTTTATCAATCAAATTCGAGCGGGCGAAAAATGTTTAATTGACCTGAATCCCGATTCCAAGTTATTTGCTGATGCTGATGTCAAGGTGCTGAATATTGATGTGCTTAATTTAGATAATTATACTTCTTTTAACGAACAGTTCGATCGCATTTTTATCTCGAACTTTTTTGAACATCTCCGCAGCAAAGAAGAACTTATCCAAATTATCTCATTTTGCTTTGAAGCACTGAAGCCGGAGAGTTCTCTCTTAGTTATCCAACCAAATTTTAAATATTCTTTCAAAGAGTATTACGATTTTATCGACCATCAATTACCGATTACCCATTTATCGCTGCAAGAGCTTTTACAAACTGTCGGGTTTGAAATAGACCTAATTATACCGAGGTTTTTACCATTTTCGACGAAAGGGCGGCCGGCTTCGCCTTTGATGTTAAAAATTTACTTGAAATTGCCTTTTTTGTGGCGGTTTTTGGGAGGGCAAATGTTTGTTAAAGCATCGAAACGAAACAATTGAGGCAAAAACTCACGATCGCAATATTATGCCCGATCCGACTGAATTCGATCGCCAATAAGTGCGATCGCCCTTAATATTATACCAGAACAGGTTGATGAAATTAGGTAGAAACCGGGTTTTTGGCAAAATCCCCATCGCAGCCTTAAATCTCCGAAAAACCCGGTTTCTTTAAATTTGATCGCCCTCCAAAATCTGCCGGGGCGGGTTTATGAAATCAATCGTATTGTATCGTAAACCTTGGCGAACCCGCCCCTACGAAAATCAGATAAAAATTGGTTCAATCGCCCGAATTTAACATCATAAAATGTTCGGTAAATTCACAATTATTGTAGGGGCGGGTTCGCCAAGATATCCGATCGAAACTATCAATCTATGAAACCCGCCCCCACCCAACAAATAAGCCCGTGAAGCGAAGCTATCCCGTAGGGAATCGCCCTTATTATTGCATCTCTACAAAGCGCGATCGCACACAGCCCCTAAAGATGCGATCGTCGCTTTTTCAGCCTCCGTCAAACCCGTAACGCCCGCGATATTCATACCCTCATAAGGTCCTTCAGCTATCAGCGTTTTGATGCACTCACCAGTCTTGACATCCCAAAGCTTAATAGTTGCATCAAAGCTGCCACTAGCCAAAATTTTACCGTCTGGACTGAATGCAACTGAACTTGCAGTATCGCTATGACCTTGAAAAGTTTGAAGGCATTCACCGCTGTGGCAATCCCATAATTTTATAGTGCGATCGGCACTGCTACTAGCCAGGGTTTTACCATCTGGACTAAATGCAATCGACCATACAAAATTGCTATGACCTTGCCAAGTTTCAAGGCATTCACCGCTATGGCAATCCCACAACTTTACAGTTCGATCGGCACTGCTACTAGCCAGGGTTTTACCATCTGGACTAAATGCAATCGACCATACAAAATTGCTATGACCTTGCCAAGTCTCAAGGCATTCACCACTGTGGCAATCCCACAACTTTACAGTTCGATCACTACTGCTACTAGCCAAAGTTTTACCGTCTGGACTAAAGGCAACTGAAACTAGCCAAAGTTTTACCGTCTGGACTAAAGGCAACTGAATTTACCAAATCGCTGTGACCTTGCCAAGTTTGGAGGCATTCACCAGTTTGGCACTCCCATAACTTTACAGTTCTGTCACCACTACCGCTAGCCAGAGTTTTACCCTCTGGACTAAATGCAACTGAGTTTACCCTATTGCTATGACCTTGCCAAGTTTGGAGGCATTCACCGCTGTGGCAATCCCACAACTTTACAGTTCGATCGGCACTGCTACTAGCCAAATTTTTACCGTCTGGACTAAATGCAATCGACCACATTAAATTGCTATGACCTTGCCATGTTTGGAGGCATTCACCGCTGTAACAATCCCACAACTTTACAGTTCGATCGGCACTACTACTAGCCAGGGTTTTACCGTCTGGACTAAATGCAATCGACCATATTAAATTGCTGTGACCTTGCCAAGTTTGGAGGCATTCACCGCTGTAACAATCCCACAACTTTACAGTTCGATCACCACTACCACTAGCTAGAGTTTTACTATCTGGACTGAATGCTACTGAACGTACCCAATCGCTGTGACCTTGCCAAGTTTGGAGGCATTCACCGCTGTGGCAATCCCACAACTTTATGCTTTGGTCACTACTACCACTAGCCAGGGTTTTACCATCTGGACTAAATGCAACTGAAAGTACCGCATCACCGTGACCTTGCCAAGTCTGGAGGCATTCACCACTGCGACAGTCCCACAACTTTACAGTTTGGTCACTAGCGCCACTAGCTAGAGTTTTACCGTCTGAATTAAATGCAACTGAATTTACCCAATCACTGTGACCTTGCCAAGTTTGGAGGCATTCACCGCTGTGGCAATCCCACAATTTTATAGTTTGGTCACTGGCGCCACTAGCTAGAGTTTTACCGTCTGGACTAAATGCGACTGAGTTTACCCAATCACTGTGACCTTGGCAAGTCTGGAGACATTCACCGCTGTGGCAATCCCACAACTTTACAGTTTGGTCACTAGCGCCACTAGCTAGAGTTTTACCGTCTGGACTAAATGCAACTGAACGTATCCAACTGCTATGACCTTTACAGGTCAAAATTTCTCTTCTGCTAGCAACTTCCCAACAACGAACCATGCCATCTGAACCACCTGTAGCTAACAGTTTGCCATCTGGACTAAATGCTAATGCGAAAAGTGAACCGAAAGCTTTAATAAATTTAGACTCACTCAAATTCGCCCCAGCAAAATTGACACGCCGCAAACTAGCATTAGAAAAATCCGCACCTTTAATTACAGCCCCCGATAAATCTCTCCCTTCCAAAGCAGCATTATCAACCTTCACCAATACCGTCGCCGCATTCCCACCGATATAACCAACTTCCTCCTCAGTTTTACCTTTCGTCGCCTCCAAAACTTCCAACAGTCGAGACTTAACCTCACCCAGAAACTCGGTTTTTGAAAGCATGGGCACCAGCAAATCCATCACCGCTTTCGTCAAAGGTTCCCGCCCAAAACTGTTGCGAAGTTGCCCTGAACTTTCACTCACAAAACCCTTCAAAGCCGGAATCGGCACAATATCACCTGTATTATCCACCTGACGGTTAAAATACCCCGACCAAGTATAATTCACCGACTCAAAAGAATTATCCAAATACAATTGTGCCTGCGATAACCCCGTAAAATCAGCAGGCAAAACTCCCAACTCCGCCGCCAACTTATACGCTACAAAAAACTCCAAAAGCGACCTATGTGCCGGAGAATAATCCCCCTCAGCATTGCGAATTAACATGGTTTGACCCATCATGTCGTAATGCCAGTGGTCTAAGTCCTTTTCTGCTTGCACCGCAGCCCCAAACAAGCGGCGAATCCTGTCTGGAAACAGCCGATAATTCAAACTCATCTGGTCAGTTGATAGCATTTCCCAGGACAGTTCGCACAGGAAAAATAGTTTATCTGCCAGCGATGTAAACGTCCTTTCTGCCTTGATATCCCGTTCCATCTTCCGGCGCACCGCATACAAATATACCCGCGACATATCCACGGGTTTACCTGCTTGAATATCCGGCAATGATTCTAATATCAATTCCGCCATCACCGGCCTGCGCGCCAAATCCAATAACTGCGGACTGTTTATCACCTGTGCCACAGTTTCGGCATCGGCTTGGTGAGACAATACTTGACGAATTTGCTCGTCGTCGAATGCTGCTAATTCCAATACTTCAAACTGCGGTGTTTCTCCGCTGAGATTGGCAGTCGAAGCTTTTAATTCCGCATTCAATAAAGCGCGTCCTTCTTTGGCTTCTGGAAAGTGTTCTGTCCGGCAGGTTAAGATTACTTTCGCACCGGGAACAATCACCTTTGCTAGTTCCCAGAAGTTGTTAATTGTTTGTTGTCGATCGCACTTCGCGGCCATTTCATCAAATCCGTCAAAAATCAACAGCAACTTCCCCATCCGATTCAGTTGATCGAACACCTCACTATTGAGGCGGATATTGTGCTGAGTAAAGAAGAAACCAGCCAAAACATTCTCAACATTCAAAGCTTTTGCATAGTCGCGCAAAGTGATAATTAAAGGCAACCGAGGCCGTTGAGTTCCTCTTTCCTTTGCCAGTTGGTAGCGCTGCAAAGCCGTCCAAGCATAGTGAAAAGCAAACCAAGTTTTCCCCGTCCCGAATTCGCCCAAAATCGAAATATGTTCTTTCGTCGGATCGTCCATCCACACGTCGATATAACCGTCAATCCAGCCGTCCTCTTCGCCGTAATAACTGGCATCAATTTGTCGCTTGTTAGCGCCATCGAACTCAGCTTTCGTACAACCGAGAGGCACGTATTTGCCATCGATTTGCCTGCGCTTAACTTCATTTTCCAACCAGTCGATATAGCCGCTAAAATCCGCATCCACATCAATCAATTCATCAAAAGTATAACAATCGAGATGGCGATTTTCTGGTTTGTCAACTTCCTTGCGGGCTGCTTTGGAAATCCGGCGCGCCGTCACCAGCCAACCTTCATCGGTTTTTTGCTTTTCTACCGACTGTCTCAGCGCCCCGACATCTTGAATTCCCGCTTCTCCCGCCATGCCGCGAATCAAAATGCGATCGAATCTGCCCCGCCTCACCGGAATCCGAATAATCCATTCAAAATAGCTATCTTCCCAAACCTGATACGGCTCAAAATCGTAGCCCAATATTTCAAACCAACCGCGCATCTGCTGCGCCAAAGCAAATTCTTGGGATTTTGCCGCAGTTTCTGTTGCTGCTGGTAAAGCCGGAGTATTTTCAACAGCCAATCGCGCCATTTCGGTGCGAATTCCTTCTAAAGTTGGGAGTCGATCGATCCTTTCTTGAACTGCTACAATCTGTTTGTGGACTGAATCAATCTGATGATTCGTCAAAGCTTCTTTCGGAGTGCGGGTGCGCTTGGTGACGGCGATAAAAACTGCGGAAAAAGCAGCAAATTCGCGCCGAATGTCAATCCCTAAATCTTTAATTTTATCTCCCAAAGCATAGGTATCGAGAAATTCTTCTCCTTGTGTGAGAAAAATAGCCGGAGAATTGCGATCGAATGCTTGACGAAAAGCTTGTTTAATTTCTGATTCCCGGAATAGTTCTAAAATTGGCTTGGGTTTGCCGATGCCGTATTCTACCAAAGTGTAGGCGTAAACGCTGCTAAAATCCGGCAGCGGGTGTTCGGGGTCGAGGTTAAATTTTTTGAGTAATTTGATGACTGTTTCGCTGCGCTGAAACTTATCTTTAATTATAGGATTGGCGATGCTGGTAAGTGCGCTGATAATCGGATCGAGAGGTATCATCATGCTGGCATTCCGAGGTAATTGGTGGGACAATAAAGAAGACGGCGGTTGAAACCGCGCCTACACAAACGAAGTCCGCCTCCGCGGACTGAAGAAAATAACATAATTGTAACCGTTCTTCAACCCGCGGAGGCGGGTTTTGTCTGTATAGACGCGGTTTCAACCGCCCGGTCTTCTAATAACATCAATATCCTCACGTTAGTTTCCGCAAATCCTGTTCGAGTGAAGTACGATCGCCCTTCAATGTAGCTTTTACCAAATCTTTAACCACAAGATTACTCCTGCGTCTTCAGCAAAACCGCGCTGCGCCCAGCGTAGGCGTCATGGATGCGTTCGACATGACTCGAAAACGTGTTGATAGGCAACTCCGAGGGCAGATACCACTTGATGTCATCTGCTTCTTCCGTCGTGTGCAGGCTACCCCCAACGACTTCACAGCGGAATGTAAACACCAAGTCCGATCGCACTGGTATAGCATAAATGCCGATCGCACCTATGACCTTAACCAGCAAACCAACCTCCTCTTCCACCTCACGGACAACCGCAGCCCACGGAGTTTCTGCCGCCTCAACCCTACCACCAGGCAAGTTCCAAGCATCCCTATCGGTGCGATGGCACAGCAGTACCTTGCCGCCGCTGTCAATAATCGCAAAAGCACCAATGGTGTGCATGGTTGACAAGCCTAATTGTTTTAATGAGTAGCAATGAAATTTTCAGTGAAGTGCGATCGACTTTCACTGCTGTGTATCCTGTTTTGCCTCAGTTTGCTGCTGTTGACGGTCTTCCAGTGCTTTGTCGATCGCCTTGCTAACAATCCATGAAACAGAACGTTCTTCAGAAGTAGCCCATTCCTCAAGAGCCTCCTTTTTTTCCTTGGTTACATACACAGCTATCAACTCAAGCTTACGCTTCCCGCCCATTAGGTTTTTCTCTTTTAAATTGACTCACATTTTAACTTCGATCCAATCTTTAACCAACTCACAGAGCGTTAATAGCTGTTGGATTCATTCTTTCACCTCCGGTGTAGATGCTTGTTGCTGTTCTTGACTTTGATACTCTTTAACACTTTTTTCAATCAGCTTTCCAGCCAGCCAAGATACGGATCGCTCGTCTTTCTCGGCCCATTCCTCTAATGCTTTGGCTATTTCAGGAGGGACGTAAGTGGTTACTCGTCTGAGGTTCTTCGGTGGCACGATCGTCTTTTTCTCATCACTGCTTTCTTTAACATTCTAGTTTTGCACGTTACCTCTTGACATAGGTTTACAAGCTATGTTAGCTTATCACAAGCGTACACCCAAGACCAAACCCCCACCGCTTCAGACTGCAATCGAGACGCGGCAGGGGTTTGGACTCCCACATTCAGGAGATAACCCTATTAGGAGATAACTGTATGATACCAACTCCCAAGTCCGTTCCCGAACTACTGCGCGAAGAAATTCCCAACGCGCCCGCCGACAAAAAACCCGTCCGCTTGCTGCTGTGCGGCACTCCCAAGGGCGTCAACTGGATCGTAGATATCCTGCAAATCTTGGGTTTTGCCAAGGTTGAGGAATGGAGCCCGCCTCTGGCCTCGCCGATTAGCGGTGAGATCATGCGGATTTTGACCCGCTATTTTGCTGAGTAGAAATTGATGGTGATGGCGATCGCCGATTGGAGCGATGGCTGTCACCTACGAACTTTGAATTGTTATAATAAAAATTGCAAATTGTCCTATGTTTTGGGCTTTCTGAGATGAGGATTAATTTGCTAAAACAGCATCAATTTTAGGAAAAAATGATGGTAGAAACCAACTCATCGGCTGATATTGCACTCAATATTCCGCCTGCACTAACGCTCACCGTTACCCGCGAACAGTTTGTAGAATTAGCGATCGCCAACCGAGAGTTACAATTAGAACGCACAGCAACAGGAGAATTAATCGTGAACCCACCAACCGGAGGCGAAACAGGATATCGAAATCTGGATATAGAAGGGCAAATCTGGCTGTGGAATCGGCGTACTAGACTCGGTAAAGCATTTAATTCTTCTACTGGTTTTCACCTGCCAAATGGGGCCGATCGCTCTCCCGATGCAGCTTGGGTGTGTCAAGAAAGGTGGGATGCACTAACCCCAGAACAAAAAGAAGGTTTTATTCCGTTAAGCCCAGATTTTGTGGTGGAACTCCGTTCTAAAACTGACAGAATCAAACCGCTGCAAGATAAAATGCAAGAATACATGGAAAACCAGGTGCGGTTGGGTTGGTTGATAGATAGAAAAAACAGAAAAGTGGAGATTTACAGACAGAACCAAGAATTAGAATTGCTGGAAAATCCTGCAACTTTGTCCGGCGAAGATGTGTTGCCTGGTTTTGTCTTGGATTTGACAGAAGTTTGGGGATAAATGATGAATTTTGTTAAGGACAGGAAATTACTCATTCGACCGGCTTAGAAAAATTGATATATAATGTACAAATAAACAGATTGTGATTGAAAACACTATGACCAAGCAAAAAATCTTACAGGAAGGTCGAGAATATACCTTTCGTTCATACTTTGACTTACCTTATGAAACCGATCAAATTTTAGCAGAATTTGATTACTCACTAAGCAAAGGAAGGTTATCTTTACCGAAAACAACTAGACAGTTAGATAGACTGATAGAGCTGAGAGATAAAATAGAAGATATCCTTCCCTTAGTCAGTCTCAGCAGCGAAATAGCTAGAAGAGAATCCTTAGTATCCCCCGTACTTCTGGATCTGATCCGATACTGTCAATGTCAACTGCGATTTGAGTATACTCTCAACGTTAATAGCTGGTTAAAGGGAAATTTAGATTATCTCGTGAAGTCAAATCAAGAGTTGCTAGTTATTGAAGCAAAAAACGACGATATGACTAGAGGATTTACTCAACTAGCTGTACAATTAATTGCTATGTCGCACGTGGAAGACCAAAATATATTTTACGGTGCTGTGACAATGGGAGATGTCTGGCGATTTGGCAAGTTAGATCGAAATCAGCAAACTATTTTCCAAGACACTCATTTGTTTAGAGTACCTGACGATTTAGACGATTTATTTAAAGTAATGGTGGGAATTTTAGACGGGGATGAAATTTCGCGGTAGGGTGCGTCGCTTGCAGTCACTCAACTAGGTTCAAAAATTATCTTAGCGACGCACCTTACTATTAAAAATCTGCGATTGAAAAATCCCTACAAAATCGAACTTAAAACCACTTCATTAGCAGCAATCCAATCATAAATATCCTGCAAAGCCGCCTCCGGCCCAATCATAGGGTGCCATCCAGTCTTCTCCATCACCCTAGAAGAATCGGTAATAAAAATCGGAATATCCCCCGCCCGTTCCTCCAAAACCGGATTAATTGTAATAGACTTTCCCGTAATTTTTTGGCACAAATCAGTTGTTTCAACTAAAGACAGACTGTTGCTCAAACCACCACCAACATTAAACACTTCGCCGTCAAATTCCGCAAAATGTTCCAACTGATAATTGACTAATCTCAGCAAATCTTCAACGTGCAGCAAATCCCTAACTTGTTTACCACTGCCGCCAAAACCGATATAATTAAGCGACCTTTGAAAATAGTGAGCCGCCACCCACAAACCGCAAACTCCCTGATCTACTTTCCCCATTTGCCAAGCACCGGTAATTAACCCGCAGCGGTTGATAATTGCCTGCACGTTGTATGCTTCCCTGTACTCCTCAATCAGCAATTCCGACGCTAATTTAGTTGCTCCGTAAAGCGAGCGGTGTCCTTTTAGTGGGAAATCTTCTGATATGCCTAACTCCGATATACCGGGTAATGTTTGCTCTGGGGCGATCGCAAATCTATCATCCAACTCCAATAACTTGATAGACTTGACAGAGGCGATCGGATAAACCCGACTCGTAGACAAAAACAGCAAACTCGCACCAGTCTGTCTCGCCAACTCCAAAACATTCACAGTGCCCAGCAAATTCGTCTGCAAAACGTACTGAGGCGAACTAAAACCCGCCAAAACAGAAGGCTCCGCAGCGCAATCTATAATACAATCAGCATTGAGTGCAACCGGATCTAAATCAGCCGCCGTGCGAATATCCCCGTAAACAAACTGAATCCCGCAACTTTTAAGCCTAGGCAAATTCAATTCCGAACCCCGGCGGCGCAGGTTATCCAAACAAATTATTTGCCATTCCGGGTGAAGTTTATTCAGGCCAATTGCCAAACAACTGCCGATAAAACCCGCACCGCCCACAATTAAAATTCTCTCAGGCATTGACTCAACTTTCTTAGAGGATTAATTACTGCTGTTAAATTGTGTTGAGGTATAGCCTTTATCAAAAAGATGAGGTATGACTGTAAATGGAGTTTTTGATGCGACCTCGCTTACTATATAATAAATATAAGAGGGCTGAAGCCCAACAACGTACCTCACCTATCTGAGAAAGGCTATATGTCTCGCATTAAAACTTAATCATCTGTCAATTAATTTTGACAGCTATTCTGGTTCAATGCCCAAAGCCCGCAACTGATTTGCTAAACGTTCGACTCGCTCTTGGGCTTGCAGTGCAGCTTCCTCTGGCGTAGCAACTAACTCACCATCTGGGGTAAAATAACGCAATTTCCCATCGTGAATTCCCAGATATAATTCTAGTACCTCACTCCACAATCTACCAAATTCATTGGCAAGAATAGCTTGATATTCTTGACCAATTAAACGAAAACCAGCAAATTCCAAATCTTCAGGATCGAACCAAAAGTATTCGGGCGTTCTAAACCGATTTTGATATAATATCTTTTTTTCGTTGCGATCGACTCTGGCGGTAGAACTAGATAGCAATTCTATAATTAGATCGGGATATCTCCCCTCTTCTTCCCAAACTACCCAGGAACGACGCGGACGTTTTTCGGTATCGGCGATCAGAAAAAAATCAGGGCCGCGAAAATCCCGATTTTTCAATTGTTGCTGGCTGTAGTAAACCGTCAGATTTGCTCCAACAAAAAAGTCATTGCGATCGCGCCATTGCCATTCCAAACAGGCAACTAATAATGCTAATTGAATATAATGTAGGGAACTTTCCATTTCTGGCTCATCACTTTCAAGTTGACTGGCATCTGGCATCAATCTTGCCATTTCTTGGGCTGTAAAAACCATGACTTAATCCTCTCAATTTAGTATATCTTTTCAACCAAATTTCCCCATAGCCTCCTAAGTTAAATTTTACCGCGCGATCGCACTTTTGAGCTATTTGACCATTTTTTCGTAATCATTTCGCAGGTTGCGCCCGTTATCTATAGCCTTTCTCAAAAAGATGAGGTATGACTGAATCCTTACATAACCACTAAATTAAGAGGGCTTAAGCCCAACAACGTCCGCGAATCTTTCTGAGAACCGCTATAAGTTGCAGTCCCCATTTTTGACAGTTGACAGTTGACAGTTGACAGTTTGAGAGCGACCTCTACCCTTAAGTCCGAGGATTGGAGTAATGAATAGTCTGATTTTAATTTCTCCCTCAAAGACTTGGGGCTTTCAACCAATTCTTTCTGGTAAATAACCTCATGAATAAAGCCCGATCCCCTTACGCATAAATGGTTTAATTCCCATACTTAACTATCAAGTGTCAACTGCTTTTAACTCATTCATCTTTCTTGTTCGGTGGTAGTCGCCGCGAGAGAGATGTTTTTCCAGCCAGACATACAAGACAATAAACAAATACCGGCTTCCCATCTCTTTTATTTTCAACTTAGAAATACCAGCAGTCCGATTGTACCATCTCAGAGGAATCACCGTATAGGAAAAACCCCGGACAATTGCTTTTAGGGGAAGTTCGACAGTCAAATTAAAGTGATGGCTCAAAATCGGTTGTATACCTTCAATCACTTCTCTGCGATATAGTTTAAAAGCATTCGTGACATCGTTGTAACGCAAGCCGAAAATACTTTTGACAAACCAGTTTGCTAAGCGATTAATTCCTAACTTGTGAATTGGATAATCAACGACAAAGCCGCCTTTGATAAATCTGGAACCGAAAACGCAATCATATCCTGCTTGCAATTGGCGGTATCCTGCTACCAAATCCATCGGATCGTCGGAAGCATCCGCCATCACAATCGCCACAGCATCGCCTTCAAATTCTGCCAATCCCCGGCGCACGGCAAATCCGAAACCGTTGGGAGGTTGATTGTTGATGTATCTAACTGTGCCAAAAGTCTCTGACAATTCCTGGCAAATGTCAATAGTTCGATCGCTACTATTGTCATTCACAATCAAAATTTCGTGCGGAATCCCTTCTAAATCGAGCGTCTGGGCTAAAGCCCGCACAGTACCATCCAAACAGCCCTCTTCGTTGTGGGCTGGTATAATCACCGAAATTTTCACTCCTCATCCTCCACGCAACTGGACAAATTGGTTGTCCACAGGATTATACACCCAAGCTTTGATTTCGGTTTGGGCGATCGCTAAATCGCCACCAGACACATCAACCGCCCACCTCGCATTATTGTACAACTGTGATTTCAAAGTCTTAGCAATATCGGGACTGTCCAAATTTACATAAGCGTTAGCAAAAAAAGATTTTTTATCGCCGACAGATAGCAGTACAATATTCGGCTGTTTCCTATTGTCTGGCAAAACCGCCCAACCAGCAGCTTTCAATAATTTATCGCCCGTTGGAGGTTTGTCTAAATAGCCGTAAACTTTCTTGGTATTAGGAATAAAATCTACATTTTTGGCGAACTTTCTCCAACCCATTTTATCGATAATTGCAGCGCCTTCTCTCACCAGCCAAGTTTTTTTACTCAACACTCTCAAACAGCTTTCGGGCGAATTGTTGAAAAACTTCGACGGTTCGAGATAGTTAATTAACTGCAAACAATCTTGAGCGCCTTGTTTGTAAATAAGTGCAGAGCTAGTTTGGACGATCGCCTGCTGAGAATTAACAATAATTATACCAATTAATAGCCCTGAAACTCCTCTAAAAATCAATTTATAGTTGAATTTCAACAGAGCTTTTGTTTCTCGAATAAACAATTGTCCTAGCTGAACCAAAGCAATTAACAGCAAAATCGAATTAGTCGTATATCTAGAAGATTCGATCGCCTGAATTGCCCCAAATTCCGCCCTACCAGCCGTAATAAACAAAGCCGACAAAACCGAAAACAAACCTATTGACAGCCAAGGCAAGGCCTGATGTGGCAATCTCAAATCACTTGTGGGATGGGCATCTTGCCCGTCCCCACCCAATCCCAAATTAGTTAATAGAATCTTCTTCCCAAAATGCCATACAAAAAATCCAAAAGTTGTAAATATTACCAATCCTACAAATGCAGAAAGTCCAGGTGATCTAACAATTGGCGAACCCAATAAACTCAAAAAATAATCAATTACCACCAGCGGCTTATTCAACAATGCAATAATACTTGTTTTACGGCTAGGATGATAATCAATTGAGTAAATAGCACAAGTTGCTGCAAACAGCAATATCCATACAATTAATCTTCTTTTTTTCTGTACTCGATTTCCCTCCAAAGCCACCACAGCCGGAACCGCCACAAACCAAGATAGCAAACCTTGAGCCAGAGAAAAACTAGCAATAAAACAGAATATAGCAGCAATAGAAATTCTAATATTAGGCAATAATTTGTGAGTTGAAACCAGCGCATAAACCGCAGCTATAAAACACAGATTTACAAAAAACCAAGCTAATTGAAATCCCCAAAGCCAGTTTTCATGTTGAACCAGGGAGAAAAGTAAAATACAAGTTAAAATATTAGCTAAATGCCACAAATTATCCCCAACATTCTTAACCTGCATCGAGGATAACTTGTACATAGTCATAAAAGTTATCCCAGCCAAACCGATGCTGAGACACAACTGATAATTAATATTCCATCTGGAAGCAAAAACCAGCACAGCGATAATTAATTTCGGAAAGACTATGCGGTGGTTGCTGTGCAAAGCCCAAAAATCGTTAAACGTTACACTTCCCTGAGCTATTTTCTCAAACAGGCTAGCCAACCTCCACTCGTCATCAATGGGTACGTTAACGCTAAAAGTGGCTACAAATCCGATTAACAGGATAACAGGAATCAGATATAGCGTAAATAAAATACTTTTTTTCATGAATGTGCGATCGCACCAATTGCCATCACTATTTTATATTAATATCGTTAAATCATTCTCATCATGTTTGTAGTGAGGAATGCAAGTCCTCATAATTTGGGGGAATTAGGATTAAAGTCCTCAGTACGAACCGGGCTAATTAGGACTAAAGTCCTCACTACAAACCAGTCATCAAGTTTGTAGTGAGGACTTTAGTCCTATTCAATTCTGTTAACCGAATTACTTAACAGTCTTGAATGTATCCAGTTTGCCAGTAAATCGGTTGATAAACATCTGCAAAACAGTTCGCTTGCCGATATTGATATTAGAACTTACCGCCATTCCCGACTGCAAGTTAACTTCCTGTTCATTTGGCTTGCCCTTGTTCAAAATAAACTTTTGAGTCTTCAGCTTAATTTTGGTTTTGAAAGCGTAGTATTTCCGGAGTTCAGTAGGAGGTTCAGCATCGCTGCTAATCTCTTTCACTTCACCCTCAGCAGTACCAAACTCCAGCGCAGGGAAAGCTTCAACATTTATATCCACAGGTACGCATTGGTATTTTGTCAAACCCAATTTCTCTCTATTAACTTCCTTCTCAGGACACAGGCAGCTTTTACCTTTTTCGCAGTCAATCTTTTCTCCATCTAATTGTTTGCCGTGATATTTTTCTAATTTTTCTCGCTTGTTTTTCATACCATCCAAAACAAGAGCTACGTTGCTATTTTCCAGGTAAACAACTGCTTGCAAGCCGTTTTCATCATCCAAAACCTTGAGCAGCTTCTCTGTTTGCTGCGCTTCGTAATAAGCTTCTTCGCAGCGTTTGGGGCGCGGTTCTCCCGGCTTCACCACTGAGTTAATAATGGATTGGCATATCGGATCTTTAGCTAGATCCAACTTCGCATTCTCCTTCTTAGAAGGTTTCAAATCGAAGATAACGCCGGATACGGGAGCCTTCATAATTTGAGTATCGCGGACTTGCTGGGCTTTTTCTAGCTGAGCATTTACTTCGGACAGCTTTTTCAGGTTTTCTACTTTAAAACGGCTGAGTTGAGAATCGCTGCTGGCAATTTGTTTCTGGTTTTCAGCAATTTTGCTGTAAAGTTCTTTGGCCCAGGCATCCTTGGTGTTTTTCAACTGTTCTTGGGCGCGGGCGATCGACTCCTGAATGCGCGCTTGCTCTCCTTGCTGGCGCTGTACTTCAGCGGTAATTTTTTGGATGTCACCTTGACGCGCATTAATTTCGCCTCGGCGTGTATTTATCTCACCTCGGCGGGTGTTGATTTCGCCTTTGCGGGCGTTGATTTCGCCTTCGCGCTGTTTGATTTGATCTTGCTGTTTCAGAACGTCGCTTTGGCCTCTGAAAACATCTTGTTCCTGTTTTTCTCTTTGCAGTTCAGCGATCGCTCCTTGCTCTACCAGCGGGCCTAGTCTGCCCAAAATGCCTTGATTGGACTTCAATACTTGTTGGGATTTGGCTAACTGTTCGTCAGCCAAATCTTTCTGAGCCAGAGCTGATTTGACTTGCTCTTGGGAAGAGGCTAACTGCTGCTGAGAGTAATTTAATTGGTTCTGAGCAAAACCCAATTGTTGCACTGCTACATTCATTTGATCGCCGGCGGCTTTCTCAGCATTTTCAGCTTGCTTGAGTTGTTTGTCCAACTCCTGAACTTGCCCTTGGGCGGCGGCTACCCGAGACAGAAATTCCGATCGATAATTAACATACAGTCCTTGCTGGGTGGCATCAAAATTTCCGCTGGCTCCCCGGTTAAGGTACAGCTCGTCAATCAAAGCTTGCAGCACTTGATTTTGTGCAGCAAGGCTCTGTCTGTCTTTGATTGTGGATTCTAGGTTGGAAGGAATAGGGCCTTGAACTTTGCCGCTGACGACATCTTCGTAAAATTTATTTTCCTTTTCCAGCGCTTCTTTAGTTTTCTTAATCGATGTTAAATCAGCACTGGGTGCAAGGGGGTTGAAAGTGAGCAGGGGCTGGTTTTTTTCTACCCGATCGCCATTTTCGACGTGCAGCCTCACCACAGCGCCCGTAGCAGGCGCTTGGATGTCTCTAGCACCATCTTTGAGTTCCAATTGGCCGACAGCGGGGACAGCTTGCTCTACGCTAGCAAAATAAGCCCAAACTACGGCAGAAGTGGTCATCAGCATGATCGTCCACAAAAACAAGCGCGACCAAATCGCTGGTTTTTCCAGAATGACTGCTTGTTCAGAAAGGATTACCGATTTCATAGCCATATGTTATTTGGGAATTGGGAATTGGGAATTGGGAATTGGGAATTGGGAATTGGGAATTGGGAATTGGGAATTGGGAATTGGGAATTGGGAATTGGGAATTGGGAATGGGAATTGGTAATGGGAATTGGGAGTTTTTTTTATTTACGATCGATATCAGATATTTTATCAATCATTTTTTCTTGCTTACCACCTATTGAGTTTAGATAAGCATTTAGCTTTGGCGACAAGTCATCAATTATTGGTTGGAATTTATTTACCTGTTCTATTCCCAACAATTTTCTAGCATATGCCAGTCTCAACAAACTGATTGTTTCATACAAAGAGCCTCTGGCAATCTTCACAAAACGCCGATTGTCTTGATAATTATACCTGCCCCGTCCTTCTGCAATATTAGCACAAACACTATCGGCTGCACGTACAAGTTGTTTCCCCATAGTATCTTTCGTAAAAAAGTCCCACTCTTTGACAATAAACCAAACCTGATTTGCTAGTTTTTCAGCCAACTTGTAAACATCCAAATCTTCAAAATCCGGTCTACTCATATCCCAACCCTCTATTACCTATTACCCATTACCTATTACCTATTACCTATTCCCCATTCCCCATGATTATGTGTTCGATGACTCTTGTTGTTGGAATAGGCAGTAGTAACGCCCTTTCAGAGCCATTAATTCTTTATGAGTTCCGCGCTCGACTACAGAACCTTGATCCATCATAATTATTATGTCGGCGTTTTGGATTGTAGTCAGGCGGTGAGTAATGAAAAACACCGTGCGGCCGGCGAAAGATTCTGCTAAGTTGTTGCAAACTTGGCGTTCGGAATGGTAGTCCAAGGCGCTTGTAGCTTCGTCCAAAATCAGCAGTTTCGGGTTTTGCAAAATCGTCCGGGCGATCGCCAAACGCTGCCGTTGACCCCCAGAAAGCGACGCACCACGTTCTCCCACCACCGTATTGTAACCAGCGGGCAAGCCCATGATAAAATCGTGAGCTACAGCTAATTTCGCAGCTCGTACAATCTCATCCGTACTCGCATCGGGATTGCTCAAAGCAATATTTTCTTGGACAGTACAGTTAAACAGCAAAGTATCTTGCAGTACCACGCCAAGCTGACTGCGGAGCGAATATAATTCCACCTTGGCAATGTCATAGCCGTCAATAAAAATCCGGCCCGAAAGCGGGGCATAAAGACGCTGCAACAGCTTCATCGCCGTACTCTTACCGGAACCGCTTCCCCCCACAATTCCCACAAAACTGCCCTGGGGAAATTCCAAGTTCACATTCGCCAATTGCAGCGCGCCGCTCTCTAGGAATCGGAAGGAAACCTCTTCATAGGTAACCTGCCCTTGAATTGCCGGCAGCGGGATATTGCTCCGGTCTTCCTCGCTGGTTTCCGTGGGTTTGTCGATGATATCCTTGAGCATATCGATCGACATCGAGACCTCTTGGAAACTCTGCCACACGCTCACAAACCTGAGGAGCGAACCAGTCACGTTACCGGAAATAATTCGGAAAGCAATCAACTGACCCAAAGTAATGTCATTGCTCAGTACCAAATAAGCTCCCACCCACAACTGAGCCAAGTTACCCACTTGGTTTAAAAAACCACTAATCGTACCTGCCGTAGTCCCGGTCAGAATTGTTTTAAAACTGGCTGTAATATATTTTGCGTAACGGCTAGACCACTCCCAGCGGGATTTCAATTCAATATTTTGAGCCTTAACAGTTTGAATTCCGCTGACTACTTCCACTAGATAGGATTGAGAGTCAGCAAAACGCATATTTCTTTGTTTGATCAGGCGCAGCACCAGCGGATTGATCAGAACAATCATCAGCGCTAGTACCGGGACAACTGCCAAAGATACGAAGGTTAGTTTCACACTGTAGGAGAGCATCACGGCGACGTAAACCACCGAAAATACTGCATCGAGAACCACTGTCAGAGCGGTACCTGTCATGAATTCCCGAATCTGGCCCATCATGCTGAATTTGTAGACCAGATCTCCGACGCGCCGGTTGTCAAAATAACTCTGGGGCAGCCGGAGCAAGTGGTCGATTACCTCCGCACTCAATTTGACATCAATGCGGTTGGAAGTATCTACAAATAAGAAGGTACGCAAACCGTTGAGGAGTCCTTCAAATAGGGCAACACCTAACAGAAACGCACCCAAAATATCCAAGGTGTCGATGCTGCGCTGACCTAATACTTTATCAATAATTACTTGGCTGATTAAAGGGTTGGCAAGACCAAATAGTTGCACAAAAAACGAGGCGAGCAATACCTCAATAAATACTGTTTTGTGTTCCATCAGCGCCGGCACAAACCACCAGAAGCTGAACTGCTCTTTTTGTTCGACTTGCGGCTCTTGCAGCAGCAGGACTTCTCCCTGTTCTCCCCAGTCTTCTCTAAACTGAGGTACCCGCATCCGCATCAGCCCCTTTTCTGGGCTGGCTAGTACCAATTCTTGCTCGGTGATGCTGTAAACAATGGCAAAGCTATCTAGGAATTTAATCATGACCGGAGCTTTGATCCGGTTGATCGCATCTGCTGGCACTTGCGCCAATTGAGGGGTCAGGCCGATGCTTTGGGCGATCGCCCCACAAGCTTGCAGATTGATAACACCAGCGGTTTTTAACTGATTTTCTAGAACTTTGCGGATGATATCCCGACGAAATTTGATACCAAAATACTTGCTCAACATTTGGAAGCAAGCTAGCGGGGCATCTATTTGCCCTTTGGCGCGGAAAACTGGATATTTCCCCGCATCCTTTGGTGCGTCGATTTTGGGTTCTGGGGGACGAGGTGGGGCGATGGGTACATCATCAAAAATGATGCCTCGCTTTTTCCCTAAGCCTCCTGTTCCTGTGTCTGTCTCGCCAGTTAAGGGATCTTCTAGCTCTGATGGTGATGCTGAGGGTTGCCGGAAGCCTACCAAGCGGGCACCGGCGCTGCCTTCTACTTTTAAGGATTTGGCTGCATTTTCAGCAGAGAAACGGCTGCCGGTGGGAAACTCGCCCAAGACGCCGCTGCTGACTAGCCAAATTCGATCGGCATCTAGTTCGTTAGCGAGGTCTTGAGTTTTTTTGTTACCCTTTGGGACGTTGACAACTGTTGCGTCTTCCCAAGCTTGCCGAGTTAGTTCCTTGAGATCCGAAGTGCCGTCGGCTTGGCGCTGCAATTCCAGGCTCAACAGTTCAAACACTTCGCTCAAGGAAGAGTGAGCGTGAAAAGCTTCTCCAAATGTCGGCTGTTTTTCCAGTACACTCAGGAAATCTTCAGCAGGTAGGACGATCGCGATTACATCTGTAGAGGCGATCGCAGTTTCGCAGGGAACTCCTCTGAGCAAGCCAGCCCAGCCGAGAATTTCCTTTGACTGCACCAACCGCAAACTGACGTGGCGCTGCGATCGCTGGTCAAAGCCCAGCAGCCGGGCCTGACCTTGATAGATAATTGCCACCTGAGTCGGCATTTTTTCGCGTTCAAACAGGGGTTGCCCCGTCCGGTAGCCCAGGAGTTGGCATTTAGCCACCAAGGCTGTTAGATCCGTCTCTGACAGTCGGTCAAAGGGAGGTGTTTGAGCTAAGAAATCCTGAATTTGGGTGAGGGAAACAGCGGAAGAAGTCATCCAATTTTCGATTTTTGATTTTTGATTTTTGATTGAAGAATTGAGCCTACAGCCTTTACCGTTCAATTACAGACGCGGATGAGAGGGGCTGTAGCGGGCCTAGAAGTCATCCAATTTTCGATTTTTGATTGAAGAATTGAATCCACACATCAATCCAGAGTGTTTTTGTGACGATGCCAAGGTTTTTAAAGTCTCCAAGGATAAATCCGGGGGCCGATCGCCAAATTAGTTTCGGTCATCGGAAAATGTGCGTGGAAACCCCGTCCTTGTACAACTGCTCTATATTTGATACAATTTTAGTGGTCAACGACCCACCCGCGACGATGGAGACATAAACCCTAACACCAAAGTTTGCGAACAATCGCAACGGGGCAGAAAAATCGGTAGACCGGGAAAAGAGGACGGGGCAATGGTAAACATCCCTAGAATCAAAACAGTCAATCAGAATTCCTTTTGGGTTTTCGACACATAAAAACCGCTGGACTAGCGGGGTTAGTCTGGGGAGCGAACATAAGACCATAAAACTCCTTGTGGGTAGAGGCAGTTGCATTGAAGCAGAAACTCAAATCGTGAGGTTTGGGAATCCCCACGCCTTCAGGCGGGGGGAGGATGTCAAGATATTGAAGAGACGGAAGAGAGCGGCTGTAGCGGGCCTATTTGCGATATTTGTTCGGCGAGCCAGCTTTCAAAGAGTTCGTTAATCAGGTGCAGCCGCATCGATTCGTCGAGCTGGGCCGGCATGAACTTTTCTAGTCGAATAATTACCATCCATTCTGCCAGAGGACGCGGCGTCCAGAGTTGATTTGGCTGGCTGACTGATAAAAGTTTACTGATTGCCGGGTGAGGCTGACTGAGGGGTACTGGACCCAACAGGCCGCCAGACTTGGATTCGGGGCCTTCGGAGAAGTCGCGAGCTACTTCAGCAAAGGTTTGTTCCCCTTCGAGGATGCGGAAGTAAAGTTCGTTTGCCAGTGCTGGATTTTTGGTGCGTACCAGGGAATAGACTACGTGGTCTAGACTGGCTTTGCGGGTTAAAAAATAATTATCTACTTTAGGTCTCCAAGTCTCTTGCTTAAATTTTTCGATCAGCAAGGGCCTGACGGCCATCTCTTGAAGTTCTTCTTCTGTCATATTTTGACTCCGCAGCCAAGCTTCTCTGGCGTCGGGGGCTGTCAGTTGGTGCTGTACCAGAAAGTTCTCGACTGCTGATTGGCGTTCTTCGTCGCTGCAACTAAAGGATGCGATCGCTTGGTCGATGATTACACCCCGCAAGAATTGGGGCATCAACTGGTAACGCTTCAGGAGCGATGGCATATCCTGAGCTTGCAGTAATTTATCGCCTATTTGAAAAAGTCCTGTCATTTTTTAATCTCCAACTGACTTGCGCTTCCCCTTTTAATTTAGCTGTGGCAGGAAAAGAGCGACAACCACTAACCCCTCAATGTCCCGATGATAGCAGAGCGTTAAGAAAGCTAGCGCTATTGCTGTCTATTTCTTGACGCTTTGCATCCAGACGGGGTTCCTTTCAAATAGTTTGCCTATTTGATGGGAGTAAGCGCGGCTGTCGAGAATTTTGGGGTTCGCGGCCATTGTTTGCTGGACTCGATCCCGATAGCGCCGACGCAGTTCTGGGTTGGTTCCCAGTGCTGTACTCAGTTCTATATAAGAGTTCTCGCTATGTGCTACCAGTTCCGGAAGTTGTAGTTCTTCGAGGACTGCTGCAAATTGTCCCGATCGAGTTTTTTGCCCTTTTCTTGCCACTACAGGCAACCCGGCCAACAGCGGTTCAGCAAAGGGGCCGGCATCGCTGTATGGATAGGAGTCTAAATATATATCAGCCAATTCCAGACATTTTATGCAATCTGCACGATTTGATAGCGCTCGTATCACAACTACCCGCTTTTTGTCAATTCCAAATTCCCCGAAAGTCGATCGAATTTGGTGGTAAAAAGGCACCGTCGGATAGTTTTCGGTGCGCGATCGAAAGGGATACAAAACTAAAATAGAATTCGGTACACCCGCAATAATTTTTGCCCAAGTTTCTCGCAATTCTGGGATAATTGTCCGAGCCCGAGCACAGGACATGAACACTACAGATTCATCGGTGGCTCCCCAACTGCTGCGAGTCGGTTCAACGGTGGCAGGGGCTAACTCTACAGGATAGCTGAAACAAACTCCCGACCCTTCTAAAGTAATTAATTTTTCGCGATACTCTGGTGCATCTGCCGGCAAAGTCAAATCTCCGACAATCAAACAATCGATATTGCGGGCTGCGGTAGTGGCGGGAGTGGATGCAGCGGTAGCAATTTGCACCCGCGCCAGTCGGTGCAAGCACAGCAGCGCGCTGGGCCCGGAAGTGTCGGCGATATTGGTGCTAATTAGCAGAATATCTAAATCGTGCGATCGAATTTCCTGCACTTGCTGCGGCAAATCTTCCGAAAGTTGGACTAGCTTGTCGGCGCAACTTTCGCAATATTTCCCCAGTTGCTCATCTTGTACCTGGAAATGATACACGATAACTTCAAATTTGTCTCTGTCTAAATATTCAAAACCTGAAAGAGCAGCAAAAGTCTCAAATTCAGCACTAATTTTGTAGAGCAAAAAGCCGACTCTAACTTTAGTTCGTCGAGGTGATCTATCAGCAAAATTCCAGTCTATTTTAGAGCCAATATTTTTGAAGTGAAATTCCAGAATATCAGCTCGCTGGCTCAAGACATTGACCAGATTTTTGTCACTTAAATACAAAGCTTTGAAGCTAACACTTTGTGCCACAAAAGCCGCCAAATAACGCCAAACTTCCGAATCTGGAAAACTGGCGATATTAGCAGACACGTACTCGATTAGCTGCTGGAAATATTGAGAATATCTTTCAACCTCTCCCGTTTGTTGAAAGCAAGCCGGAGACTGAAATAGGAAATTCAAAAAATCGTCAAAAAACCACTGGGGAATTGCTGCATTTTTATACTCTAGCGGCAACTGATAAGCATCGCAGTACAGCATCGCTGCCAGAGAATATTGAATCTTATCAGCAACTTCCCCTGCTTCAGCAAGTTTAGAAGATAACTGCTGGACAAAACTTTGTTCCGACTCCGTTAAACTTTCATATTTGAGGCTGCTATCTAGGAGCAATTTATGAGCTTTCCCTGCTGCTTGCGAGTAAGCAGTTTCTAATGTTTCGGCGGTCAAATTCAGCCAATACTCAGCTAGCTGTTGGCGGTATTGGCGCATTTTTGCCAGAATAGACTGGTTTGATGGCAATTTTTTGTATTTTTCAACCAGTGCTGACAAGTCAGATATATTAGGCTGGGTTCTAGATACCAACTTTTGCCGGATTGTCTGTTTAATTTGTTGATTTAGGAAACTGTAATCAGGACTATTTAGGAGTTTCTTGTAAAATCTGACGACATCTTTATGATTTTCCCCAGCAGCGAAGTTTTTCCAGGTTTGTTGTTCGGGATGAATCCGCAGTGACGAAAGTTTTTCGTCTACAAACCCGACGTGATAGTTTCCCATGATCCGCCACCACATATCTAAGTCTACATACTGAGATAATCCTGAATCAAACAATCCTATTTCGCCAAAAACTCGGGCGGCAATTAATACGGTACTCGGTTCGCCAATTTTGTTGATGGGGTTGTTCAAGCAGTTAGCATCTGCTAGCAAGTCTTTTCCGGGCTGAATAGATTTTAAATTCGACCAACTTTTGTGCAAATCTTTGATTGATTGGGAAGCTTTCCGCAAAATTGGGTGAGATTCATCTTCAGCGATGGTGATGCCGCGCGGGGAGAAAACCATACCTATGTCTGGGTTTTGTTGGGCGGTGGCGACCATTTTGGCGATACATTCTGGTGCCAGCAAGTCGTCTTGAAACAGAAATTTGATGTATTCACCTTTGGCTTGCTGGATGCAGAAGTTCCAGTTTTGCGATAAGCCGTAGTTGCGGTGCAGGATGATGCGGAAGTCGGCGGATGTTTGCGATTGGAAGGATTGGGCGATCGCAATTGTGCGGTCTGTGGAGCCGTCGTCGGATACAATTAGTTCTATGTTGCGGTAAGTTTGGGCGATCGCGCTTTTGATTGTTTCCTCAATAAATGCCTCTCCGTTGTACGTCGGAATGCAAATGCTTACCAAAGGCTGCCAGCTTCGCAGTTCTACTTTTGATTGAATTTGTGGGTTTGACTCTCGGAATTCAGCTTGGGGATGAGATTGCTTCGTTCCTCGCAATGACAAGGAATTTTGATTGAATTGGGCCCAAATTTTTGCAGGCTCTGCTTTGACCATTCGTGACAGAGGCAAATTTTGAAAATTATCGGTAATCTCGGCAATATATTCGAGACGTTTTCTAATTTTACTCCCTGTAACTTGCGGGTTGAGTAAAGTCTGAATTTCCGCAGCAGCTACCACTCCAATTTTTTGAGATTCTTGGTAATTATTAAAAACATAGCCCATTAAATCAGCAGCGTGTCCGACATCCGGTTCTGCCCAAACATTGCCTTTTTTATAAGGCCCGCAATCTTCCTCGATTGGGACTAACTTATACTTCACTAAAAAGCTATTACCGACATTCATAAATTCTGTATTTGATGAATAACCGGTGGCAATTACAGGCTTGCCGTAAAACATCGCTTCAGCCATTGTCAAGCCGAATCCTTCGCAGCGGTGCAGCGACACGTAACAATCGCAACTGTAAAGCAAACCGTTGATTTCATCTTTGGATAAATACCCGTCTTGATGTCTGATATTTGCAGAATCATCTATGGCAAGATTCAACAATTCTAAATCTTTGAGATTTTTGTCGGAGTTGGAAGATTTGATCAGCAATAATACGCGGTCATCTTCACCAAAAGCTGTTTTAAATGCTTGGATGACTGCCAAAGGATTTTTGCGTTCGATGCGGCTGCAAAAGTCGAAGACAAACAGAAAAATAAATTTATCTTTAGGTAAATGTAGTTCTTCCCTGCTGAGGGAAGGTGCAGGTAAAAAAATACTGGGCATGATTTTGATGACTGGAATTGGCGAAACTTGAGAAATTGCTTCTGCACAAGAATTGCTGTAAGTCCAGATTTCGTGAAAGTGATTAAATGCTGGCTGCCATTCGGGGGGGAATCCGGGAAGTTCCCAGGCCCAAAAGCCGATATTGTATTTATTTTCAAAATAGCTGGAACCTCTATCTTTGATAAAAGTTTCAACTTCATCAGCGTTGACTTGAATTAGATTTACCGGATGGGGATTGTCTGCGCTAAAATTTTGATATGTGGTGTCTTTTTTACGGTGGGGACTGCGGGTAAAATTGTTGATAGCCAAGGGAATTCCGGCGGCTTCTGCGGCTCTGATGTTGGCTCTTACTCCTTCTCCTATGCCAAATTCGCCGTTGATGTATCCGGCGATGTTTATTCCTAAATTAGGATTCATAATTTATAATGTATTTAGTACAGTGCTGTGTTTATTTTTGGGGAATCAGCCGAATCGATCGATCGCCTCAATTGAGCTTGCATGAGAGTATGGTTTAGCGCAAATTATAATTTTGCCGAATATTTGCTAACGTATATCAATCTTTGCACGATTGGCGAACAAGATTTAAATGAACCGCAGAGTATGCAGAGTACGCAGAGGGCCAGAAGAGAGGGAAGAGAAAGAGTTGGCATCGCGAAAATTTGGTGCTTGACAAATGTGCCGATCGCCATTGTATACTGGCATCGCCATGCTAACCTTCGTCTGCTGGTCTGTTGACATGGATTGCTCTGCTTTATTTTACGGCAAACTAATCAGGAATTTTAGGGAAAGTGATCGATCGCGCCAACCACGACCTCTTCAAGCTGCTACCGCCGGATGCTAAAGTCATTGTCGAAATTGGCTGCGGTACTGGTTCTAGGGGCGAACACTACAAGCTGATCAATCCCCACTGTCAGTATATTGGCATTGAATGCGATCGCGAAAAAGCGAAAATTGCAGTCGATCGACTAAACTGGGTGGCGGTAGCCGATATTGAAGAAATGGCGATCGCCAGTCTCGACATCGAACCCGGAACTGTCGATTGCTTGATTTTTGGCGACTTGCTACCCTATCTCAAAAACCCCTGGGAGATACTACAGCAGTACAGTGCTTTACTCAAGCCGGAGGGGCAAGTTTTCGCCACAATTCCCAACGTTCAATACTGGCGGCGCATTGTCAATCTGTTGCGGGGACATTGGGAAAATCCCGACAGCAAGATGCAGCACTGGTTTACCCTTGAAAGTATTAAATCATTATTTGCTCAAGCCGGATTGCAGGTTTACGAATTGCAAGGGAAGGGACACAAAACCGAAAATTTTGCCCAATTCCAGCAATTGCTGCATCCAATGGTGAAGGCGTTAGAGCTAAAATCCAGCGATTTTGCTACGGAAACTGGTGCTGAATATTATATTGTGCGATCGACCAAATCGACCGTGCAGCCGCGCAGACTGCTGATCCAAACCATTATTATGGCTCCTACAGGGTGCGATCGCGTGCGAGTTCTGGAACCGGACAAATTTAGCGCCACAATTCCCGGTGTCCGCACCGTATCGGGAGTGAAAACAGCAGCATTAATTACCGAGTTTCCGGGAGAAGAAAAAGTCTTCGTCTGGCAACGGACAATCATGCAATATCCGGCTTACATTCCCAAACTCAAAGAACTACTAAAACAAGACTATTTAATAGTAGCCGAAATTGACGACAATCCCGTCCGCCGCCGCGAATACGCAGACAATAATTACCTCAGCTATCGCGGCTGTCACTGCGTTCAAACTACAACAGAACCGCTAGCGAAAATTTTGCGTCACTACAATCATAATGTTGCCGTATTTCCCAATCAACTAGCCTATCTACCTCCGCCGCGAATCTATCCAGCAGAACATACCGTCACAATATTTTTTGGCGCGCTCAACCGCGAGAATGATTGGCAGCCAATTATGGCAGCACTGAATCGAGTTTTAGCTGCACACAAACACCTGATTCGAGTTAAAGTTATCCACGATCGCAGATTTTTTGAATCTTTGGAAATACAGCAAAAGGAATTTGAATCTTTTTGCAGTTACGAACGGTATCAAGAAATCATGTACAGTTGCGATATAGCTTTGCTGCCGCTCGTTGTCAACCCGGTTAACGAAATGAAATCTGACTTAAAATTCATTGAATGTGCGGCGCGAGGAGTAGCGGTTTTGGCGAGTCCCACAGTGTACGAAGATTCGATAGTAGAAGGTGAAACCGGATTGATTTACAAACATGAAAAAGAGTTTGAAACTAAGCTAAATTCGCTGATTTCCGACACTTCTATGCGCCAGGAAATAGCCGCGAATGCTTACGAATGGGTGCGCGACAACCGCTTGCTGTGCGGACACTACCGCCAGCGCCGAGACTGGTACTTGCAAATGCGAGATGAGTTGCCACGTTTAAACGCTGAGTTGCGATCGCGATTGCCTGAGTTGTTTACCGACTGAATGCGGTAAGATTTATAGGGGTTTTTGTGCAATACGCTTGCGATCGGACAAGACGGCGGATAAGACGGCGGTTGAAACCGCTGCTATACAAACGATGTCCGCCTCCGCGGACTCAAGAGAATAACGTAATTTTAACCGTCCAGTCTTCAACCTGCGGAGGCAGGTTTTGTCTGTATAGACGCGGTTTCAACCGCCCGGTATTCTGTTTTATTGTTGATTTTTTAATTGTTAATCAATACAAATGCGAATCCTATTCACTATTGCTCACTTCTACAATCCCAGCGGCGACGGGAAACACGCTTCCCAACGAAACGATCCGCAACCGCGCATCAATGCTTTAACTGCTTGCGTGACTTCGCTGCAAGCTTTGTATGGCAAATCTCAGTGCATGATTGACATTGGCGAATGTGCCACTATCCCAGCAAATCAATCTCAAAAGCACGAAATTGATATTGTTGTTTGCACTACTCAAGGTTATCACCTGTTGCCTCAACTACCTGTGCAGCCGAGGTCTTTTATGCACCACGCTACCAAATGCGAACCGCTGCTGTTGGGGTTTGAGTGTCAGGCTGTTTTGCGTTCTTGCCTTAACAAATACGATTATTTCTGTTATTTGGAAGATGATTTAGTTCTCCACGATCCGTGGTTTTTTAGTAAATTAAATTGGTTTACTCATCATGGTGGACATGGAAATTTGTTGCAACCGAATCGCTATGAAGTATCGCCTCAAGGTGCTGTTTTTAAAGCATATATTGATGGTGATTTAGTGCCAGGAGCTACTGCTAAATTTCAAAATGTGGAGGAGCAGCCGCAGTTGGCAGGGAAAATTATGGAACAGCCAATCTCTTTTGAGCGGACTTTGAATCCTCATTCCGGTTGCTATTTTTTGAATGCGGAACAGATGGCTCACTGGGCTAAGCAGTCTCATTTTTTGGACAGAGATACTAGCTTTGTTGGCCCGCTGGAGAGTGCGGCAACTTTGGGAATTATGCGGACTTTTAGAGTTTATAAGTCAACTCCTGCTTATGCTAATTTTTTGGAAATTCAACATTTTGGAGTGAGTTTTCTGAAGTTAATTGGTAATAAGGTGCGGATTTCCGAAGAAGCGTGAGCAGCCTATTTGGGGCGGGCAAGATGCCCACCCCACAAGATCAGACGGCGGTTTCAATCGCTCGGTTTTATTCAACCCGCGGAGGCGGGTTTTGTCTGTATAGACGCGGTTTCAACTGCCCGGTTTTCTAGGAATTCAAATTATCGCCGATTTTAACTGTACCGCTGTTGATGATTTTGGCTAAAACTCCTGTTTGTGCGTGACCGAATTGTTGTTGTAGTAAACTGAGTAGGGGAATATCTCGATCGCCCGTTTGTGGATTTACTTCTACGTTGACACAGCGACCAATTCGTGCTGTAACTTCGATCCGTGCTGCACCTAATTGAAACTGTTTTCCGATTAACTCAAATTCCGACCAAGCTGAAACGCCCTCTAGCACAACGTTTGGGCGAAATCTGCCCACATCTATATTTTGCTGCGCGACTTCGGTTAGTCGATCGAGTGTAGCTTGACTGAGGAGAGAAATATGTACCGGTTCTCGATCGGGATAACGAGTTTCCCCACTACTGTTACCGATTAACCGCAAAGGTGCAAACTGCGGGTGTCTCGCTTCTTTTGTTGGTTGAGTCGCCGCCAGATAGTCGGTAAAAAAAGTGCTGATGCGATCGCGCCCCGCTGTTGTGTTCGTTTCTGCTGACAACACTGCAACTCCTTGACGCTTGACTGTTAAAACAGCCGTTTCCGGTTGATAATGGCACTCTAAAGCTGCTAGCAGAGGCCAATCGTTTTGAACCGCCAAATATTTTTTGCTAATCCAAGACGCGTTATCGGCGGGCATCTTTGCACCTTCAAGATAATCTGTAAACAGCAGCGCAAAAGCGCGATCGCCCTTAATACCATGTCCTTTCGTTAAAGCAAACTCCGACATTGCTTGCGGTGTTAGCCCTTTAATTGGATAAGTAAATAACTGCTTGATTGTTGCTACTGTCATAAAAATCTCGGAAATTGCTACAATTTTAACTCTAACTCTTCTTCCACCTTTATTAAGGGGGTTTTATAGTAGCCATCATAGAAATTTAGGTACGTAGTTGGGCTTCAGCCCTCTTTATATGTATGTCTAAAGAGGGCTCGCATCCCAACTACGTACCTATCTGTTAGGGGGTATCGAAGATGTAGCAGACATTAATTTAACTCAACCTAAAAACCAATTAAGCTAACAATTCATAGCGGCGAATATCTGGAAGCGCAACTGCTAAACCGTCTAATTTCTTCACTGCGGCTTGAATGTGAGTTGAGGCGAGATGCTGTTCGAGCAAAGCTGCACTTTCCCACTCTTCAAGGAAGGTAAAATCTGTAGGATCGGCTTGATTTTGGATAAGTTCGTATTTGATGCAGCCTTCTTCTTGGCGAGTTGGCTCCATAATGCTCAGAAGTAGAGATTTAAGTTCTGCTACTTTGTCGGGAAAGGCTACGAGGCGCGCGATTACTCGCAAGGTTGGTGTGGACATAGAAGAAAAAATGAACAGATATGGCGATCGAATTTACCGATATTTATCGGGCAAACTCTATTAAACAGGATTTTACTTAAACTAACCTAAAAGAGGTCGATCGGTCAACAGCGAGCATAATCTTTCCAGGACGCGATCGAGTTTCAAAAACCCCCTTTATTCCGAAATTCTTCGTTACCAACCGCAGAACTTCGTATAAACCCGGTTTCTTTGTATATTTGAACCCACAAGTAAGTCCACCTAATTAAATCTACAATACGGATCGCTAAAAAGCTTGCTGTTTATGTCTTTCTCCCTCTTCCAACTGTCAACTATCAACTGTCAACTGTCAACTGTCAACTGTCAACTGTCAACTGTCAACAACTGTCAACTGTCAACTGTCAACTGTCAACTGTTCCGATCAATCTTTGGGATAAAATCGCTTGTTGTCTGTAGAATATTCCCAGGCGATCGCCTCCGGGTCTTTTTCGCTACTCCACTGAGCAAACTCTGGCTTAACTTTCCATTTGCCGATCGTACTTGCATGAACCTTGAACCTGCGGGAAAGTTCTGTTTGGGTAAAAGAGATTTTGGGCTTTTGAGGAGTCTTGGTTTGAGCAATCGGAAATAAATTTGGTTTTTTCTCTTGTGCTTTTTCCGGATTTGTGGGAGGCTCTTGAACAGCTATTGCGACATTAGGTGTTTCGCTTTGAGTGACAGTGGGGGCTATTTGAAAATAATACAAAATTCCGCCTTCTTCGGTTACTTGAAAATCGGCGGCAAACTCAAGAGCCCGTTCGTCGAGATATTCTTGAACCTTTTCTCCCGGGAGTTTCGCATTCATCGCCAAATCCAAGGCCGTAACTCGCCCTTGATTTTCCTTGATCAACCTGTAGAAAACCGAGTCTAAATGAGCGAGTCTGTGTTTTTGCTGCTGCTGGTAAAGCTTGTAAGCCCAAGCAACGCCCGCTGTGGTGGCGATCGCCCAAAACATCGTTCCCGACTCGAAACTGGCAACCGCCGTCAAGCAAATAGGCAAAAGCAGGGTAAGATATCCCCAAATGCTGCCCTTCTGTAGGTTATTGCTGTTTTTGACCATAGTTCCTAAACGGCTACGTAGTTTAGTTTAGCAGAGCGTGTCTGAAAGCCGCAGGAGTGTTTTGACAGTGGATATATCGATCGCCCTTGCCAAAAAACGGATACCGTTCGACGTACCCCTGTCAAGCGATCGCTCCCAATTTTAGACCCCAGTTAAAGCCCCCAGATTCAGATCGAGGAGTAAATCTCAAATCTAAAAATGGAAAATCGACTGAAACACTCTACTACAACATCCCATAATTTACTTTTTGCAACCGAGGATTCATGTACTTTTTTCGCAAACAAATTGCCATCCTGTTCGTAGTTGTTGCTTGCTGTACGCTGACGATTAGTTGCAGCGGCGATAACCGAACTGTCCAGTGTACCAAACTTATTGCAATTGTCACCAAAGGCAACGCTCTCATCAATTTTAAGAACGGCACCTACGATGCTGCAACGAGCAAGAACTTAGCTAAAGATTTGAACCAGACAGCTAAAGAAATTGAGGCTTTGCGAATCACAGATGCAACCCTCAAAGAAATTCAGGCGCCGTCGGTTAAATTTTTCGGGGAAATGGGTCAAGGAATCGGCGACATGGGCAAAGCTCTTGAGGCAGGAAATCGGGCTTCTACAAGTATAGAAGGTCGAGAGCAAATCAAAAAAGCTAAAGCGGATATTGTCCAAGCGGGACAGCGAGCAAATCAAGCAGCCAAAGATCAAGACGCTTTGACTGAAAAACTCATTAATTATTGTAAGAGCGATCGCTAAATAGGTAATTACAAAAACAACCAGAAAATCAATTATAATATCCAGCAAGATGTTATTGTTTTTCGCGATCGCCTACATCATAACCAATGACTTCTGACTAATTACCCATTCCCAATGCCCAATGCCCAATGCCCAATTCCCAAATTTAATGATGAATTTCTAGATTCAAAATATAGGAACCGAGTTGTACTTTTTCCGACCACAACTCATATTCTAACCGCAGGTGTTCCGGTTCCGGCTTTCCTGTCAGGGTCAAGTTGCGGGTGAAGTTTCGGAGGCGCAACTGTTCGGGAGTCGCCAGCGATTCGCCCTGAAGCCAATAACGGCTCAGGCCGTACATTCCGCGTTCCCAGCAGTGGCGGTAACTGTACTTGCCGTTTCCTTGCATCGTCATAATCACTCGATAGGGCGAAACTTCCAGCCACAGCAACCGGGGTTTTGTAGTTGTGGGCAAGATCGTAACTTGCTCGCCAGATGTGTCAGATGCGTCGGAAAATTGCCGATCGAGTATTGCTGGTTCGTGCAACAACAAGTGAAAGCGATCCCGGTCTTTTTGATACAGGGTACCAGCGGTTTCAACAACTGACCACAAAGGTAAATCTGTGGATACCAGCGATAAACTTACAGGCTTGCGATGATGCGTCAGCATAAATAAAAGTGTAGGAGTTATTGTGGTTCGGGCAGTTTGAGATTTGAGATTTTAGAGTTTTGATTTTAGATTTTAGATTATCTCGGCTCCAAATTCCGGAGCTTTTGGTTAAAAAACACACAAAATCTACAATTCGCAGTCAGAAATATAAATTTGTTCCGTCCAAAGTCAATTATCCGATCGATAACTCAGAGCTGAACCTGAAATCTCAGCAGATATACGGACTGTAATTGTGAAATTCAGGTAAAACCCGTACAGTTGCATCTCCTCTCCCCTGTAGCCGATCGCAGTTTTAGCAAATAATGGAACTGTATCCACCTGCTCCCAACCCTTATGCAGTCTGTCATTCCCCAATCTAAAATTTAAAATCTAAAATCTAAAATGGTATGACTTATGACTGGGAAAAGGTTAGGATAGCTAACGCCGTCCCATCCTAGTCTATCTCATGCAAGCTGCCATTATAACTACTTCGCCCAAGAGCGAAAGTCAAACTTTAAGCATTCAAAAACCTGCCTCGGGCTTGTCGCTGCGAGGCAGGATTCGAGTTCCGGGCGATAAGTCGATTTCTCACCGCGCTTTGATGTTGGGTGCGATCGCCCGCGGTGAAACTACAATTGAGGGACTGCTGCTAGGAGAAGACCCCCGCAGCACTGCTAAATGTTTCTCCCTTCTGGGAGCCTCCGTTTCGGAACTCAACGAGGAACGGGTGACTGTCCGGGGCGTTGGAATTGGTGAGTTACAGGAGCCTCTGGAAGTCTTGGACGCGGGTAATTCCGGCACGACGATGCGGTTGATGTTGGGAATTTTAGCCTCTCATCCGGGGCGTTTTTATGCGGTAACGGGTGACAGTTCTTTGCGATCGCGCCCCATGTCACGCGTAATTAAGCCGCTGCAACAAATGGGCGCGCAAATTTGGGGTAGAAAGAGCAATTCTTTAGCTCCTTTAGGGATACTCGGACAGCAGTTAAAAGGGATTCACTACCATTCGCCGATCGCCTCAGCTCAAGTTAAATCCTGCATTTTGCTAGCCGGTTTGATGGCCCATGGAGATACTACAGTCACAGAGCCCTCTCTGTCGCGGGATCACAGCGAGCGGATGCTGCGGGCGTTTGGAGCTAAATTGAGCGTCGATCCAGAAACTTGTAGCGTGACAGTCAGTGGCCCAGCGCAACTGCAAGGACAGAATGTAATTGTACCGGGAGATATTAGTTCGGCGGCATTTTGGCTAGTTGCTGGGGCGATCGTCCCAGGTTCCGAACTCGTAGTCGAAAATGTCGGTGTCAATCCCACTCGTACAGGTATTTTGGAAGCTTTGGAGATGATGGGGGCGGACATTGAACTGCAAAATCAGCGAGATGCTGCGGGGGAACCGGTAGCAGATATCTTGGTTCGCTCTTCCCCACAGTTGCGGGGATGCACCATTGCTGGCGACTTAATTCCCCGACTGATTGACGAAATCCCCATTTTGGCAGTAGCCGCAGCCTTTGCGTCGGGTACTACCATCATTCGAGATGCGGCCGACTTGCGAGTCAAAGAGAGCGATCGGCTGGCCGTGACTGCTGCGGAACTCAACCGCATGGGAGCCAAAATTACCGAGTTACCAGACGGTTTGGAAATTACCGGGGGAACTCCTTTAACTGGCGCGGATGTTGACAGCTACACCGATCACAGAATAGCGATGAGTTTGGCGATCGCAGCCCTCAACGCTACAGGTATTACTAACATTCACCGGGCCGAAGCCGCTGCCATTTCCTACCCCGACTTTACCGCCACTTTGCAACAAGTTTGCCATCCGAATTGAGAGGGGGAGAGGGGAAGATTTGGAAAATATTCCCGGGAGTATGTCATTTTTTCAAAAAACATTTTTTTACAGTGCTGTCCCCGCTCGCGATCAGGGACAGCACTACATACAAATGCAAAACTGAGATGCTCTCAATATTCCCTTTTCCTTGTGTCAACCCTTCTCTAAGCGAGCTGTCAACTGTCAACTGTCAACTGTCTACTGTCTACTGTCTAATTAAGAATCTTGACCGACAACTTGTTCTTTTAAAGAATCAATTTCCGTCAACAACTCTTTGCGGCTAGTAGCATTGAGCAAATAGCGGTAAACAAACCAACCCGTATATCCGATACCAATCAACTCAAAAAATGGAGCTACCAAAGGGACATCATTAAGAGCATCTAAAACTCCCAGCGTTACCTTAATACTAATAGCGCCTGCCAGGATTAAACCAATAGTTACCAGAGGTTTTTGATATTCAACAAAAAAGGTTGAGAGATAAGCTGGAAGCTCGGACAAAATTGTGAGAATTTGATCTTTAATATCTTGGGACTGGCTCCCTGGAGTTTCTGAGGTCATTGTAGTGATGACCCCTGGCTGGTCACTCACTAGGTCTACTGTCACAACTTCAGTGATAGTTTGCGTGTCGTCAGAAAAGTTAGCTTGGGTCATGGGATAATTCCTCCGTTGTCAAGTAAAATTGCACGCTTTGAGTTGCTGCCAATATAATTATCTGGCAATTAGCAAAGCATTCAGGCTGCTGGGGCTAATTGATGAGATTAAGGCAGAGCTTCACCAATTGCAAGCAAAAATAACGATATGGGTTGATTTTAAACAATTGCCTCCGTTGACAAATCGCTCTTTTGACTCATTTTTTCACTTCCCTGAGGTCGATTTGATTGGGACAAGTGCGCCCTTGTTCAAAATCGGTGATATTGCCGATCGTGGTTTCAGCGATATTTTGCAACGCTTCCTCGGTGAAAAAAGCTTGATGTCCGGTAATCAGGACGTTGGGGAAAGTCAGCAAGCGCTGAAATACGTCGTCTTGAATCACCTGATTTGACAAATCCTCAAAAAACAGATCCGTCTCTTGTTCGTAAACATCTAAGCCGAGGTAGCCAATTCTACCAGACTTCAGTCCTTTGGTAACAGCTTTAGTGTCGATCAACTGACCGCGACTGGTATTGATCAACATCATCCCCGGTTTCATTTGCCCGATCGCCTCTGCACCGATTAAATGATAAGTTTCTGGTATCAGCGGACAGTGGAGGCTGACAATATCAGAGTTGGCGAACAGTTGGGCCAGCGCCACGTATTCCATCCCCAAGGCTAAGCAATCGGGGTTTGGGGAAACATCGTATCCCAGCAAGCGACAGCCGAATCCGTGCAGAATTTTGGCAGTTAGCGCGCCTATTTTGCCAGTTCCGACGATTCCCACCGTTTTACCGTAGAGGTCAAAACCCAACAAGCCGTCTAGGGCAAAATTCCCTTCGCGGACTCGGTTGTAGGCGCGGTGGATTTTGCGGTTGAGGGACAAAATCATTGCGACTGCGTGTTCGGCGACGGCGTAGGGAGAATAAGCGGGAACTCGGAGAAGAGTTAAGCCTAAATCGCGGGCTGCGGCTAAATCGACGTGATTGAATCCGGCCGATCGCAAAGCCAACAACCGAACACCATTTTGGGCGATCGCCTGGAGCGTTTTTGCGTCCAAAGAGTCGTTAACGAAGGCGCAGACTGCCGGAAATCCAGCAGTCAGAACGCTAGTTTCCAGGTTCAGGCGCGGTTCAAAAAACACCAACTCGTGTTTGTCGGCGTTGGCTGCTGTCAGAAAAGTGCGATCGTAGGATTTGGTGCTGAATACGGCTACCTTCATGATGTTTGCCTGCAAATCCAGTAATAGTTGGCGATTCCTTCCAGATTAACTCTAAATTTTACTAAAATGCCGTTGCCCCAAACCACCCACTTTCCCCGATCAATATGGAGTTTTGCAACGAAAACATCTCTGAAATAACCAGATTTTTAGCCCTCCTCACAAATCCTACTGACGTTTTCAAAAAAACTTCTTAAGCTATGGTAAAGGGCGAGCATGAATTGCTAATTGTTTAGGAGAAACTCAGGTGCAAAAACAACTCAGACCAATAATTCATGAAATCTTAGAAGGTTCAGAGCGTAGCAATTTATACAGCTTAGCAGGCAATATTATTATCACTGGTTTGATTCTGATAAATGTTGCAGCTTTTATTGCTTCTACTTCCCCCAGTTTCTCCCAAGAACAAAAAAGTATTCTAGAAAAGATCGAAATTGTTGCATCCTTAGTATTTACAATAGAATATGGTTTGAGGCTGTGGGTATGTACAGTAGATCGCAGATATAGCCACCCGCTTTGGGGAAGATTGAGATACAGTCTGACACCACTAAGTCTAATAGATTTAGTTTCAATATTGCCATTTTTTACAGTGCTGTTATTTCCCGAGTTAAGCTTCATCAATTTAATTCGCCTGTTGCGTTTGTTACGGCTGCTAAAAATGAGCCGTTATTCACACTCAGTGCGAACTATGGGAGCAGTATTGTACGCAAAAAAAGAAGAATTAATCGCCACAGCTTTTGCAGTTTTCATTCTGTTAATATTTGCCTCTAGCATCATGTATTTTGTTGAATACGAAGCGCATCCCAAAGCTTTTGGGAGTATCCTCGATTCAATGTGGTGGGGAGTTGTGACATTGACGACTGTCGGCTACGGCGATATTTATCCTATCACTCCTTTAGGTAAATTTTTAGGAGCAATTTTAGCATTTTTGGGAATCGGGATTTTTGCGCTACCCGCAGGGATAATTGCTTCTGGTTTTTCCGAGGAAGTGCAAAGGAGAAAACAGGAAAGAATTGGGGCAAACTTAGACCAATCTGCTAATTGTCAATCGGTACCAATGCTCGGGGAAGTCGAGATTGGTTTTGAAGAACAGCAAAGGGCGATCGCGCTTTACGTCGAAAGTTCCGCCGACTTAATGCAAATGTGCATCAACTCGGCGAAACAGAAATTAGGAAGTCATATTGAGAATGAAGAAGTTCTTCGGGATTTAGCTATTCATCTGTACAACGAGACTGTTCGCAAATTCCAGCTTTAATCAAAGCCATTGACAGTTGACAGTTGACAGTTGACAGTTGACAGTTGGTTCAAATTACCAATGACTAATGACTAATGACTAATGACTAATGACTAATGACTAATGACCAATGACCAATGACTAATGACTAATTACTAATTACCAATCTGGCGGTAAATTGTAATATTCAAGAGTCGATCGATCTTTGAGCAATTCTTGAGTTTGTTCATCCACCCGAATCTGACCATCAGCCAAGACTAACGCCCTTTGAGTCGTTTTCCCAATCCAGTTCAAATCGTGGGAAGCGATCAAAATTACCTCGATCGGCAATTGCGACAAAACCTTAGCCAAATGCCTCCGCCACGACGGATCTAGTCCATTTGTAGGCTCATCCAAAATTAAAATTGCCGGCTCTAATGCTAAAATTGCAGCTAATGCTGCCAACCTTCTTTGACCCCCAGAAAGCTCGTGGGCCGAACGGTTGGCAAATTCAACCAAACGGAATTCGTCTAATAGTGCTAAAGCCCGATCGCGCGCAACTCCCTCTGGTACTCCATAATTGCGTGGCCCGAACATCACATCCTCTAAAATAGTCGGCATAAATAGCTGGTCATTCGCATCTTGAAAACAAAATCCAATCTGCTTACGCGCTTCCGATAAAGTTGCCTGTTCCAGCTTAGTTCCTTGCACTCTAACCTCGCCAGATTGCGGCATTTTTAAGCCGATTAAATTTTCCAGCAAAGTGCTTTTTCCAGCGCCTGTCAAACCAAGTAAGGCAACTCTTTCTCCCGGTTGTAAGGTGAAGGAAATTCCTTGCAATACAGGTTTTTGCTGCGGATATCCGAATACTAAGTCTTGTACTTCGATTGTTGGCACAACTTTGAGATTAGTCAATTTTATTTACCTCAATTTTAGGATTAAGAGTATTTAGCCGCAGAGACCGCAGAGGGCGCAGAGAGGGAAAGAGAAAAGGAAGAAGCAAGAGGGAAGAAGTAACAATTACCAATTACCAATTACCAATTACCAATTACCAATTACCGTAAGAAGCTATTGTTAATCCGGCTGCGGTTAAAATCGTGACTGTCAGCCAGAGTCGCTCTTTTGGTGTTGATTTTGAGTCGGCGGGCAAACTGCCTTTGTAGCCACGAATCATCATGGCTGCGTGGACTCTCTCGGCGCGATCGAGACTTCGCAAATAAAGAGCTCCTATCATCGAAGCACTGGCGTATCTCAGCCATCCTACGCTACCCGACAAACCTCGCAGTTGAGCGGATCGTTTCATCCGGTTGACTTCTGCGAGCAATATTTCTAAGTATTGTCCAGCTAAAAGCACAATCTCTTGTAAGCCTGCTGGTAGGGGCAATCCTTTGAGCGCAATTCCGAAGCTGTGTGGCGGCAAAGTTAGCAGAAAACTGTTCATAACTAGCAAGCAAATGAGGGAACGCAGCAACAGAAAACTCGCTCGTTCCCAACCTTGGGGTAGCACTAATAAGGAGAGGAAAATTAATTCTGCTCCTAATAGTTGCAGCAGGGTTCGCAGCGGTGCTTTCAGCCAAAGTGACCAAAAAAGTGCGATCGCCCCATAAATGCCCAGCCACAGCCAAGCACCTGTCTTCATAAAACCAATCCCAATCACAATTGTGAGAGACAGTCGCAATCGAAAAGGTATGGAAAGTTTAAGCATCTTTAGATTTCACCAACTGAGCAATCCCAAAAGCCGTACCGAAACAAATAGCAGAGCCTAAAACTCCAGCAATGCTAGTACCTATTGGTTGTTCTTCTAATCCTTTAACACCGTAACCAGCGAGAGGAGTTGGAATCTCAATCGCCACAGCTTCTTTATCTTTAAAACCGTATTGTTCTGCTACCGCTTCTAACCCATCAGGCCAACTTGAAGCAAACAATGAAAGCACGCCACTAATTAATAACACCCCAATTACTGGCACTAACCATTTCTGTAATTGTGGCTGTTCTCCTGGTAACAAATCCGGCCGTACTTTCACGAGATAAGTTAAAACACCGCCTGTAATTAGCCCTTCACCAATCCCAATTAAAATATGAATACCTACCATTGCTGGCAATGCGATATTCAGCTCTACTGTGCCCGAAATTGCCAATTCAATCGCCACACAAATCGAAGCAGCAACAACGCTGAGAGCGGCTGCAATCCCCGCAGCTAGCGGCAAACGATTTCTGGAACCTCCCAATAGTTGCTGCAATGGCTGCAACAGCCACCAACCCACCCAAATTCCGACTAGCCCCATATTAAAAATATTCGCTCCCAGTGCGGTGATGCCCCCATCCGCAAACAAGACGCTCTGAATTATAAAAACCGTACTCATCGCCAGAGTTGCCGCCCAAGGGCTACCCAAAACCACGGAAGCTAGTGCGCCTCCCAACAAGTGCCCGCTGGTGCCACCTGCTACAGGAAAGTTAATCATCTGGGCCGCAAACACAAAAGCCGTGGTTAAACCCATGACTGGAGCTTGTCGCAACCCAAGACTGGCGCGGGTTCGATTTAGGGCAACTGCAATAAATGCTGCGCTTGCTATGCCCGTGGCAATTGCTACGGGCGGTGAAAGAAAACCATCAGGTATGTGCATCGATATCTCCAAAACATGAGAACTCCCAACCTTTTAGTCAACTATTTTTTACAAAACTTTACAATCCCCTCTGGGGGGATTTTTGCCGATTTTGGTTTCAGAAGCCACGTATTATCGGCTTTTTGATAACTATTATCAATAATTCGCGATCGACCTGGCAGTAAAATCCCTGAAGAATCAAGCTTTGACGCAAATCTTAAAATAAAATTAACAAAAGACTAAAAGTCAATAATGTCCCTTATTATCTGTTCTTGAGAATTAGTTGCATTACTTGCTTTCTAAAAGAAGCGGTAGAAATGCCGAGTAAGCAGTAAAAGTAAAAGTTTTGGGTGCTCTAAAAACTAAAAAGCCGGATTCTATTGCTAGTTAATGTCCTTTTAGCAGTATTTTAAGGCGATCGATCGCGTGAATGTGCGATCGACTCCTCCGCACGGCTTGTATTCTCAAGAAAGTCAAAATACTAATGCAACTATTCTCAAATACGTTCCCGAACAATCCAAACTCAATGAGGCCCGATAGCGGTGCAAAATTCAATCGAAAAATCAACTACCGATTTAGTTCCATCTGAATTTCCCAGACAATTAGATATTGCTCAAGTTTCTGTCTACGGGCTGAGCATTTTATCCGCTGGTTTATTTCTGTTTATGCCTTTCGTTAACCTACTCCATCCCAGCCCTTGGCAGCGATGGATGGGAACCATTCACGGCATGGGTTCAATGTTGGCATTAGTAGTCATGGCTTATACCGGACACTTAGCATTTCCCTTGCTACGGGGAGTCGGTAAAATCTTGCCACAAATGCGTACATTAGCCTTTTGGTCAACTCTTTTGAGTTTTTTAGCCATTGCTACCGGCAACTTATCATATATGCGCTATCGAGCAGGCGCAGATTTTGGCGGAGCTCGTGCTTGGCTGAAATCAAACTCGCCTTTAGTCCAGTACATTTTGATGGAATATCACGAATTTACCGTGCTATTTACATTGCCATTAGCAGTAGCTTGTACCTGGATTTTGTGGTACTACGGCGACTCAATTTTAGACAAAAAAAATCGCCCAGTTTTAACAGCTACTTGTGTAGCTTTGATGGGAATCATGTTTTTTGCAATGGGCGGCATGGTGAGCGGACTTGGTGTTGCCAAAATTCGCGCTCTCTAGTAAATAGTTAGTTTATCTAAGATTTTGCACTATTCGCAATAATCTTTTTATGTGCGGGCTAGAAGCCCACCCCACAAGAAAATTTATTTTTTGTGGAACAGGCATCTTGCCTGTTGACATAGAATATTTTTCTGCGGTTATTTGACACTATTAGCAACAGCTAATGAGCAATTCCCAAACTTAGGAGATTTTAGCAATGACCAGACAATTATCCCGCCAAAATCATGCGGATAATGAACCTTTCTACGGGAAATTTTGGAATAATTTAAAACGATTCCCGAAAAGCTTAGCTGAGGGAGCCGAAACTCCGCCTAGCAATTCTGGCCCGGCTGCTGCTGCATTAATTAGTGCTGGCATTGGCTGTTTTGTCATGATGGTAACTCACCACTTGTCCGACACATCCAAAGCCACAGAAAAAATTGTTTGGAATATTGGCAGTTGGATTCCCGGAAGCAAGAGTGATAGCGAATTGTGGGGAAATATCGGCAGTTACACGGGCAAAGAAACTATGTTACTTGTTGGCTGGCTTATCAGTTGGCCAATACTGTATGCGATTTGGAAGAATAAGAGTGTGAAAAGCCGCACCATATTTTTCTGGATGTTTGCTTTGTTAGTAGCTTCCACAGCTATGTCTTGGCATCCTTTATTCCCCTATTTGCCGTTAATTTAAGTAATACGAGGTTTGATGATGGAAACAAAAAGTAAGCCACTCCCGGCGAGGGAGATGCACAAATTCGTTTGGGGTTGTGTAGGAGTTTTTACACTTGTATGCGTGACTTATCCAATTGCCATGTGGCGCGTCACTCAAATGGAAAAGTTTCGTGGTATTTACGTCAAGTCTTTGACAATTGAGGGGAAAGATCCCGCTAAGGTAGCAGATGTTAATGCTGTTGCTAATAAACCGGCGGAGCCAGCTATGGCGACTAGCACAACACCTCCGGCTTTAGCTGTTGATAGCACAAAAAAACTGCCTGAAAAGTCTCCTGAAATTGCACCTGTTGCTAATAAGTCTCCTGAAACGGCTATTGCGAGTAGCCCTACAGATAAGACTGTCCAAGCATTGCCTGTGTCAGCAGGTAAGCAGGAAGTTCAGGCGGTTGAGGTCACTAATCAGACAGCGGAAATTACCGATCGCACCAAACTAGATGAGTTAGCTCTCAAAGTGTACGATCGCATAAATCAGACTTGGCAAGCTACTCCCACATTCACTCAAAATCTAGTCTATCGAGTCACTGCAAGTCAAGACGGGGCGATCGGCAACTTCGAGCCCCTCAACCAACCAGCCAAGGATTACACCCAAGAAACCCCCCTGCCAAATCTGCTCAAATCTGCCCAGACAGGCAGCACCAAGGCGACAGTACCCGCAGCTAAGTTTACGGTAGTATTCGCTCCTAGCGGAGTATTGGAAGTTAACCCGTAAAACTAATATTAGTCATTTACTGGACAGGGCGAACCTTTAGTCATTGCAAAAGGTTTGAGATTTTTCCAGTGCGGCATCGACTCAATTCTCATCAGGTTTTTTCGAGATTATAGCATCAATCTTGATCCCAAAGTCTAACTTCAGGGTGTAGTTTTACACGCGCTCAAATACAACCCAAACATACATATCAAAGGAGTTTCTAATGGTTCCCGATAACTTGTTGAATACATCATTTCCCCTGTTTCCCAATACTGCTATTGCAGACTTAGGAATATCCAGTGACTTGTCGCAGTTGAATAGTCTGATTGCAAAGTCGATTGGCTCACCCAGCACCCTCAATTCAGAAAGAACCGCCAGCGAAATTAAACTACTAGATAATGACAGCCTAATCACAGGCGATGGCAGCGGTACACTTTTTGCAGGCACTGGTAAAGACATCATCAATGCCGGGGCAAAAGCCACCAGCATCTTCGCTAGCGAAGGTAATAAAAGCATCGTCGGCAGCCCAGGTGACGATACCATCTACGCTCAAACAGGCAATGACATCATCAATGCCGGAGAAGGTAACAACCGCGTCTTCGCAGGCAAAGGCAACAACCGCGTGGTTACAGGTAGTGGCAACGATTTCGTCACCGCAGGTAGTGGCAACGACCAAATCTACACCGGTGCCGGCGATGACAACATCAACGCAGGCGACGGCGATAACTTGATCAAACCAGGAACTGGCAACGATACAGTTTCCCTTGGCAATGGTAGCGATCAAATCGTTCTCGAAGCAGGCCCTGGTTCCGTTACCATATCTGGATTTAATGGGAGTACAGATAAACTGCGCTTAGGCGGCAGCCTCGCGGGCCAATTCCTCTCCTTTGTCACCGAAATGGGCAACACCCTAATCAAAGCCGGAGATGACTTGTTGGCAACCATCAAAGACGTAGCTACGGGAGTACAAAAAGCTCTCCTTTCCAACGATATCCCGCTGTACCGCTACCAGGCTATTGACCTAGGTTCGATCGCACCCACAGGCAATGCCACCCAAGCTAATGCTATTAACGACAAAGGACAAATAGTTGGTCGTTCCCAAACCACCGAAGTAAGTGGCACAGGCTTCCGCAATCAAGGATTTGTTTGGGAAAATGGGGAGTTCAAGCCACTGACTAGCACTGGCATCAAAAATGGCGGCGGTGACAATACCGGAAAAGAGGTTACTCAGCGCGGTGGTGGCGGCTTTACTGCGGCCATCAATGATCTAGGTGCGATCGCCGGTACAAGCGATGAATTTGCCGGTCGAGCCACAGACCGCGGCTTGCTGTGGCAAAGGGAGGCTGGTGGCGATTACACCCTACAAATCACCGATTTGGGTGGTGTTGAAAGCTACTTCTTCGACATCAACAACAAAAACGAAATTGCTGGCCGCCACATCTACGGGCCCGGTTCTACCTCAACAGCCTCAAATCGCACCCGCGCCTTTTATTCAAGCGAAGGTTTCATCAACCCCCTGCCAGATTTGGGCGGTGACACAGGTAGAGCGGTTGGAATTAACAATAAGAGTGTAATTGTCGGCGAAGTTGACAGTGACGGACTCAACGACAAGACCGTAAACACTGCGGCGTTGTGGGAAAAAGGCGCAGACGGTAAATATAAACTAACCAACCTCGGCACCTTTGGGGCAGAACAAGCCACTCTCCGTGACATCAACGATAGCGGTCAAATCATCGGTAGTACGAGCGGTGGCACTGGGGCTACAGCCACAAGCTCACCCTTCCTCTTGCAAAACGGTCAAAAAATCAACATCGGCAGCCTTGGCGGTGCAACCGGTGCCGCCGCTGGCATCAACCAATTCGGTCAAGTGGTCGGCGTCTCCCAGAATTCGAGCCTTCAAAACCGCGCTTTTGTCTGGAACAACGGCACTATCAAAGACTTGAACAGTTTGATCCTCACAAATCCGAGCTTTGGCGGCTCGAATGTGACATTAACTAACGCTACTGGCATCAATAACTTTGGCGATATTTCTGCCTATGGCAGTTACACCTACAGAGATGCGAAGGGCGTAAACCAAACAGGAACTCGCGCTTATCTGCTGAAGGCATTGGTGACGACTTAAATAATCAGTCGAAGTACAAACGCAGATACTTTTTGGGTATCTGCGTTTTTCTGTGTGCATGTGGGGTTAAAAAATTCCTTTATTTCTGATAATTATAATAATTATCAGAAATGTCAAAAATGCTAAGTTAAAACGATGTACTGAGGGCGGGAGCGATCGATAACTTTTTCCTCTTCCAATCGAGACATTAGCCGCGTGACGGTAATCCGAGTTTTGCATTCGATATTGCTATATTGCTATTAAATTAAAAAATGTGATATTATGACAACTGCTCTTGACTGCATCTTAGATCGAAAATAGCAAATGAAAGAACTCGACGAGAAAAAAACCCAAGAACTGCTATGCACCATCATGGAATGGGAACTAGCAGGAGTAGTGCGCTACACCCACTATGCACTAATGGTGACAGGGCCAAACCGAATTCCCATCGTGCAGTTTTTTCAAGCACAAGCAACCGAATCCCTACTCCACGCCCAACAAGCCGGAGAAATTTTAACAGGTTTAGACGGACATCCCAGCCAAAAAATTGCCCCCATCGAAGAAACATACAAACACTCCATCAAAGACTTGTTGGAAGAAAGTTTAAATCACGAGAAAAAAGCGCTTAAAAAGTATAAATCCTTACTAGAAGTCGTCACAGACTCCAGCGTTTATCTCGAAGAATACGCCCGCACTCTAATTGGACAAGAAGAATTGCACCAAGTGGAACTCAAAAAAATGCTGCGGGATTACAGTTGATTTAGTCATTAGTCGTAGGGTGCGTCGGTACAAAGAATCACTCAAAAAAAATAGACAATCTCAAAGCGACGCACCTTACCATTCGTCATTGTCATTAGTTACTCCAGAACCGCCTTAAGAGTATCTATAGCGTATCTAGCTCTCATATTCGCGGACGTTGTTGGGAAGAGATCCCTATACGTTCAAGGGTTATAATAACCTGTCAGTCATACCTCATCTTTTTGAGAAAGGCTATAAGTCCTTCTCTTAGTTTCTATTCCTTCACGCCCTAGCGCTTACGCGCGGCTTCGCCTAACGCGCCTTCGCGGATCAATAAATTGATATTCTGCCAGCGCTAAAATAAAAGTTGCTAAAGACTAAACACTAACTACAAATTAGCAGTTATCAAAAAATGAACTTTACTGAAGCCATCCCAACCTTTGTAATTACTCTCCGTGAAGGCGTAGAAGCCGCCTTAGTCGTCGGAATTGTCCTAGCTTGCTTGAAAAAAGCCGACCAAACTCACCTCAATTCTTGGGTTTATGCAGGTATCGCAGCCGGCATTGCTGCTAGCGGTTTTGTCGGTGTTTTATTCAATGGATTGCTCGCAGCACTATCAACATCAAATCAGCCTTACGCACCCGTAATTAAACAGCTATTAGAAGGCGTATTGGGAATTTTTGCGATCGCCATGCTAAGCTGGATGCTAATTTGGATGACTCAGCAAGCCCGCTTTCTCAAAGCCGAAGTTGAAGGCGCACTTACCGCAGCTTTAAAATCAAACACGAATGCTGGCTGGGGCGTATTCGGCTTGATTTTTATCGCCGTACTTCGCGAAGGTTTTGAAACAGTTATATTTATCAGCGCTCAATTTCAACAAGGTTTAACTCCAGCTTTAGGTGCTGTGGGCGGTTTGCTTGGGGCTGCAATCATTGGTTCCCTAATTTTTAAATGGGGTGTCAAAATCGATATCCGCCAGTTTTTCAAATTTATGGGAATCTTATTATTGCTAATCGTCGCCGGTTTAGCAGTCTCTGCACTCAAACATTTTGACGCCTCCGCTGCCATTTTGTCCCAGACGGATAGCCAGTATGCAGCAATTTGTGTTTTTTACGATCGCACTGCACAACTCCACTCTTGTATTTTAGGCCCGATGGTGTGGAATGTAGCGGGAGTTTTGCCCGATCGACAATTTCCGGGAGTGATTCTCAAAGCGCTCTTTGGATACCGCGATCGAATCTATCTTTTGCAAGCTGTTGGTTATACAATATTCTTACTAACAGTCGGCGGTCTTTACTTCCAAAAATTAACCCCTCAACCGACTCTTCCTACCAAAAATACTCAGCCTGCTCCCCCTCAGTAGCCTTAGCCTTGCTAGCAGTTTTTATCCTTTGCTTGGCTGCTCCAAGGGCGATGTTCAGTTGACAGTTGACAGTTGACAGTTGACAGTTGACAGTTGACAGTTGACAGTTGACAAAGGAAGGAAGAGGATTGGAGTAATGAATCGTCTTCTTTTGATTTCTCAAGGGCGATCGGGCGGGCGGGCTTTCAACCAATTCTTTATGGTAAAAAAATAATTGAAAAAAAATCACCCCAAATTTTCAGGTTGCGGGATTGATTGTTTGACTTATGTATGATACTATTTGATAATGGGAATATTTTTTATTTTTTTGATAAATACTTATATTTCAATTATTAAATTATACAGTCAATAGCCCTGAAAAGCAAGTGGCAATCCTCAAAAAAAAGAAAGTTTTTTAACTAAACTTAACAAAATTTTAAAAGTTAACAGTTAGCCGTTAACAGATGTCTCAAAGACCGGGCTTAAGTGGTACAGCATTTAAGCAGTATATTTCAATGACCCGTTATCGAGTCGCCAAATCCTCTATCCGAATTCCCCTATATGGGTCGATCGCCACAGACAATCTCTGGCACCCGCAGTAGCTTACCCTTAGCGCCATTGCCTGAAGTCGCAGGCAAACCCAGAAGAAACAGGAAGCTGTTCTTGCCGGCAAAAAATCGACTCCCAGCAAGATTTTTGGCGAACAGTTTTCTGATATGCGCTCAAGAGGGCTTATAATTAGTACAAGAATATTTACAGAACCCTAAAAGTTCTTAATGAACCTTATAATCCTTAGTCAGGAACTCCGAGGCTCAAGCCACTGAGCTTGTAAGAAATTGCAAGCTGTTCTGACCAGACCCCTCTTGGGAGGAGACGTTATTTAGGTCACGACACCGGCGAATGCGACGCCAGTTTTCCGCTCTGTCACCTGCGATTAAACAGTTTTAAAGTCACTGAAACAGTGTCGCAGGTCTAACAAGCCTTTATAACCAGGTCGAGGCGAACATTACCCCGGAAGGGAGGCTCCATCAGGAGCGAACATTATGCGTACAGGGTTGCAAGATTTGAGATGGTAATTGTCCCATTGAAAGTACATTACAAAAGTACACCAGACTCTTGCAACTCCAAGGCGGTAATGGTAAAGATTCAAGGCGGTTGAAATCGCCTGGTCATTTTCCTCTCAGGTCTTTCATACCCTGAGTTTCCCACTTACCGAGTTTTTTTATGAAGCTTAAAATTAAAAAATTGCTCCTTAAAGTTACCTGGAACCCCCAGAAGGCTGTAGCCTCCGCCATCTGGTTAGCGGTGAGATAAATGATGATGCCTCGGATACTTGTTATTGATGATGACGCGGCGATCGCCGAACTCGTAGCCGTCAACCTAGAAATGGCTGGCTACGAAGTCACCCAGGCAGAAGACGGCATCAAAGGTCAGGCACTAGCAATACAAATGCTCCCCGACCTGATCATGCTAGACCTGATGCTGCCTAGAGTAGACGGATTCACAGTGTGTCAGCGATTGCGGCGTGACGATCGCACCGCCGACATACCCGTCTTGATGTTGACAGCCTTAAGTCAAACTCAAGATAAAGTAGAAGGCTTCAACTCCGGCGCCGACGATTACCTGACCAAACCCTTTGAACTAGAAGAAATGCTGGCACGAGTGCGAGCCTTGCTGAGGCGCACAGACCGCATCCCCCAAGCTGCCAAACACTCAGAAATCCTGAATTACGGCCCGCTAACTCTTGTCCCCGAAAGGTTTGAAGCTGTTTGGTACGTTAATACCGTCAAACTGACTCACCTAGAGTTCGAGTTGTTGCACTGCTTGCTCCAGCGCCACGGTCAGACAGTCTCTCCCAGCGAAATTCTCAAAGAAGTCTGGGGTTACGACCCCGATGACGATATCGAAACAATTCGCGTACACATCAGACACCTGAGAACCAAGATGGAACCCGATCCCCGCCATCCTCGGTACATCAAAACCGTATACGGCGCGGGTTATTGCCTGGAGTTGCCCAGCAACGAGCAAGTAGCCGAGGAAAGCAGATCATCGGAAAGCAAATCATCTGCTTGAGCTAGCGTGTCCGATGCCACAAGCAGTTAAAAATCTAACTAGAAAAGCCTGAGAGCAAACGCTCTCAGGCTTTGTTGTTTAGAGTTTGAGATGAATATGCCAACAAGTAGCGATTAACTCTCTTGATTCAGAAAAAAACAATCCCGCACCCCTTCTAGCCCCACTTTTATCAAGCTTGCCCAGAAGAAAGTACCGAATTTCTTTTGCCACCTTGTCTTTTCCGAGAGGATTAGATAGCTACTTAAACAAAACTCTACCTTTACTAAGACTATTTGTCAATAAATTTATAAATCTTGCTCTAAATTTTATTCTGCCCAACCGGAGGAAAAGTTCTTATTGTAGCTCAAAACCAATTGTAGACTTGGTTTTACGATATTTTAAACGGCTGTGTTACATATCTTAACTAAAATAAGTGAAAAACTTTATCAAATAGCCCTTGACGAAACTTCTAAAATTGTTGATTATCTATATCAATAAGCCGCACAAGCTTAAGACTCAATTGACATCTTTCTCAAGAGGTAACTCGCCGTGACAAGCATGGCCAAAAAATCCTTCCCAGCCCAAGGAGAAACCTATCCCTGGTGGGCCGGCAACGCCCGCTTAATCAACCTTTCGGGTCGTTTGCTAGGTGCTCACGTCGCCCAAGCCGGCCTCATCGTCCTCTGGGCGGGAGCCTATACCCTGTTTGAGCTTTCCCGCTTCAACCCAGAATTGCCCATGTACGAACAAGGCTTAATTCTGCTGCCCAACCTAGCCAGACTTGGCTTGGGTGTCGGAGCCGGAGGCAAAATTGTTGATACCTATCCGTACTTTCAGATTGGTGTCATTCATCTAATCAGCTCAGCCTTTCTCGGCTTCGGTGGCATCTTCCACTCCCTCAAAGGAGAAGCCACCCTCGAAGAAAAAACTCCTTTCTTCGGCTACAGATGGGAAGACAAAGAAAAAATGACCACAATTTTAGGCATCCACCTAGTTTTGTTAGGTATCGGAGCCTTCTTATTGGTGGCCAAAGCAATGTATTTCGGTGGTTTGTATGATACCACGATCGGGCAAGTGCGGGTGATTTCGGAACCCACATTCGACCCAACTGTGATTTTCGGCTACCTATTCGGCGCAGGTGGCAAAAACTGGATTGCCTCCGTCAACAACCTCGAAGATGTTGTCGGCGGCCATATGTGGGTAGGAATTCTCTGCATAATCGGCGGGTTGTGGCACATTCGCACTCAGCCTTTTGCTTGGACAGAAAACCTGTTCGTCTGGTCAGGAGAAGCTTATCTCTCCTACAGTCTTGGCGCTTTAGCCTTAATGGGTTTCATCGCCGCCTACTTTGTCTCAGTCAACACCCTGGTTTACCCAGTAGAATTCTTCGGCCCAGCCTTAAAAATTGGCATCCAGCAATATCCCTATTTCGATAGTGGAGAAGTTTTGACTTCTCGAACTTGGCTGGCAAATTCTCACTTCTGGTTAGCCTTCTTCTTCTTGCAAGGACATATTTGGCACGCCCTCCGAGCAGCGGGATTTGACTTCCGCAAAGGCGAAGTCGTCAACCAAGTTGCAGCGAATGCAGCGAGTTAACCCAGAATTTACGCGCGGGGGTCAAAAACCCGGTTTCTGCACCAACATTTCTCGAAAAAAGCGACGACTTTTGTGAGAAACCGGGTTTTTTGGGCAACTCCAATTCACCGAAATTAGAGGAAAGCGAAAATGCAAGCAATAGCTGAACCGAATTTAAAACCAGAACCGGAAAAGCCAGAAAACGAGTACGGCTGGTGGGCTGGTAACGCCCGTTTCACAGAATTTTCAGGACGAATTTTAGGAGCTCACGTCGCTCACGCAGGTTTGATTGTACTCTGGGCCGGGGCGATGACCCTGTTTGAAATTTCCAATTTCAACCCACAGCAGCCCATGTACGACCAAGGTTTAATCCTGCTGCCGCATTTGGCAAGTTTGGGTTTGGGAGTAGGTAAAGGTGGTCAAATTGTTGATATCTATCCCTATTTTGCGATCGGAGTTGTGCATTTAATTAGCTCCGCAGTTCTTGGTGCCGGCGGCCTTTATCATTCCTTGCTCGGCCCGAAAGTATTGCCACAAAACAACACTTTCTTTGGTTCCTTCGGCTACGACTGGGAAGACAAAGATAAGATGACCAGCATCATCGGCATTCACCTATTACTATTAGGTGCTGGTGCTTGGCTGCTAGTCGCAAAAGCCTTATTTTGGGGAGGTCTTTACGATCCCCACGTCGCAGATGTACGAATAATTAGCGAACCAACCCTCAATCCCGCCCGCATTTTTAGCTATCTCTTGCCCGTACAAGGCCCGGAAGGAATGGCAGCAGTTGACAACTTAGAAGATGTTGTGGGCGGTCACATTTATGTCGGCTTGCTCTGCATCATTGGCGGTTTCTGGCATATCTTCACCAAGCCTTTTGCCTGGGCCCAGCGAGTGTTGTTTTGGTCGGGAGAAGCTTACCTTTCTTACAGTTTGGGCGCTTTGGCTTACATGGGCTTTTTGGCTGCCTACTTTGTGACAGTAAACGACACTGTTTATCCAGAGGTTTTCTACGGCCCTGTGGGTTTAACCGGCCCGGAAGCCACAGTAGTTTCTTCGCGGACTTGGCAGGCAACAAGCCACTTTATCTTAGCGATTTTGGCGCTTTCCGGTCATATTTGGCACGCCCTGCGGGTACGGACAAAAGCAGCAGGATTTGATTTTCGATCGGGCGAATTTGTAACGGCAACTCCTGCTATGGTTCCAGTTGCAAGTGCAACGACAACCGTAAGTTTTTCTGACACGACTGTAACTTTTTTGCGGAATTTGCCGATTTACCGCAAGGGATTGTCTCCCATAGTCAGGGGATTAGAAGTTAGCTTGGCTCACGGCTATTTCCTGGTAGGAGCTTTTGCAGTATTGCTGCCTTTACAAGAAAAAGGTTTAGCACCTCTGGCAGGATTGCTGGCAACTCTGGCATTAGTCTTGATTTTGGCAATAGGCCTCTCGATTTACGAGAATCGGAACATCGAAGCAGGTAAAGTTCTTTACTGGCACAAAACGCCGGAAGATTGGAGTTTATTCCGGGGCGGTTTTGTGATCGGAGGTACGAGCGGAGCTTTCCTTGCTTATTTGCTGCTAGACAATTTTGCTGGCATTGATGCAATTTTCCGAGGTGTTGTGAACTGAACTCAAAATAGAATCTGAATCGAATTTAAGCAAGAAATTAGAACTTTGTTTCTTGCTTAAATTGGCTCATTTCTGGATTTGTGTGTACTGTTGAGAAAATCACCCTATGACTGTTTTTATTTGCTGTTTCTGTATCGGGACTTTGATGGTTCTGTTTTTGTGGAGTATTTCGGTAGCGCTGCGAGAAGGATTCTATCAAATTCGGCGACTGCATCAAATTCCGTGTTCGGATTGCGAGTTTTTTACTAATGACTACCGTCTCAAGTGTACCGTGCGGCCGTGTGTTGCTTGTACTGAAGATGCGATCGGCTGTACCGACTTTGAACCGAAAACTTGTTTTGCCAATTCTTGTCAACAACATTGCTCTAAGCTTCATAAACCTTACACAGAAATACCGACAACTAATCCTTCAGTTACACCTTTAGCAAGAGGGAAAAGCGGCTATAGCCCTCAATTATGAATTGCGAACAATTTGTAGGGGTAGTGCCCCCGTGCCTACCCTCCTCTCCTCTCCTAGATAACTAAATCCTTCTGCCTTCACAAATATGAATTTATACAGTGCTAACTCACTCAAAGTCGAACTCAACCAGAGGGGCTGTCGCCTGACTCCCCAGCGAGAAACTATTTTAAGCGTCTTTCAAAATCTACGGCAAGGCAATCATTTGAGTGCAGAAGAGTTATATAAAACTTTACAGAGTCAAGGAGAAAAAATTGGCTTATCTACTGTATATAGAACATTGCATTTATTAGCCAGAATTGGGATTTTGCGCGAACTAGAATTAGCAGAAGGACACAAACATTATGAACTAAATTTGCCTGAATTACACCACCATCATCACCTGGTTTGCATTCAGTGTCACAAGACTTTTGAATTTAGCGATGAATCGATTTTTAAAATTGGGAAAAAGCAAGTTGAAAAAGCTGGTGTAGAATTGCTGGATTGTCAGTTAACTGTGCGTGCTGTTTGTTTTGAAGCGCTGCGGGAGGGATGGCCTTCTTTGATACCTAGCAATTGGTTATGTCCTCAATACCATTCGGAAATGGAGAGTGAAGTTCTTTAGGGGCGGTGGCTGTGAGCTCCCGCCCTTGGCAATCAAGCAACCTCTGAATCGAAACGTTGGTGTTCCATCCGAAATACGTTGGCGTACAAACTAGCAACAATCTGTTTGCCTTCCTGGGTCAACTGCAAATAACCGAGAGATTCGCTAATGTGAGGATAAATTCCACTCCAGTAAAACTTAGAGTAGCTTTGGAGCAAGTCGCCCGGATGTCGGTATCCCAAAACTTTAGTAGCACCGCTTTCTTCCAATTCGTAAAACAGCGCGCCAATTTTTTGTAAATATTGTGGGTTGCTGAGCTGACCTATCAAGTCAGCACCGCGAACTAAACTAGAATAATTACCTGCATCTTGGTCAATGTTGCCGTCAAGCACCGAGAAACGAGTCTGTTCTATGTTCTGCTTGATTATCTCAGCATTAATTAGCTTGTGGTTGCCGAAGCGCTCGTCAATGAATAGTTTTGCTCTGTCAACTCGGTAAGGAGATAAACTAGCCGCTGTTGCACCAGGAGCAAGTGCAATTCTCATGCCATCTTTTCCGGTAGCATACAATCCTGCTGATGCTTGGTCTTCTCGGCAAACTCCTTTGACATATCCGATATCTTGGCACAGCAAAGAAATGATGAAGTGCAGCCAATTTTCACACGAGACTCCGCCCTTGCGAATGTGTTTTCCCCGCAAAATTTCTTGACCGACCAAGGTAATACAAATGGCGTGTTCTGTATTGTGATAAAGAGCGTCGCTGCTGGCAATGTTTTCTAACGCCATTGCCCCCACCCAGGCAATAATGTCGGCATAGTCGGATTTGTAGCCTCCGTAAGTGCGACTATATCCATTTTCTAGTTGTTTGATGAAAGCTTCGATCAGCAGTTCTGTAGAATTAAACATACCCTGTCCTTTTCCTTGAATATTGCCTGTCAAGTGTGGTGAGTCTTATTTGAGTCTCTATATAATATAATTTATATATGATTTTATGGATGAGATTTTAACTCAAAACTGAAAACTCACTCACCTGCGTTGTTGGCGCTTGCCTTTGGAGGTAATATCAACACTCCAAACGCCACTTAGTCCATGACTAAAAGCCATCCCCGTCGGACTGCATAGAGCAGTCTGCTAACAATTTTTAGCTCGTCTGAACTTTTTAAACTCTCAGAATTAATTTCGTATTGAATTTGGTGGAACACCGTCCGATCTATCTTACCGGATTTCCAAATATTCAAGTAAAGTTCGGAAATTGTACTTTCAGGAATATAAGTTTTGGTTTTCATCTGCGCTCAACTAAATGTATATTGCTTATTATCAGGTAATTTTATATAACTTTATGTGATGTCGATCTCTCTGAGGCTGTGATGCGAGCGGCTGTGATGCGATCGCACGGTAGAGTTGATGGGCGTCTCCGAAAAATGGTGGTTCGATATTTCGCGCGATCGATTTTGCACCACTGCTGTGACCCTTTTCAAAGTTGGGCTTCAATATATAATGCCACATATGTATTGGTACGACGGGCGATCGCCGCATCCCAACTTCGAGCAAACAAGCAAGAAAGTTCGCCCGCCGTGGAAATTTCTTGCCAAAAAAACTCGAGTCGTGTACTATATAGAGTCTGGTATCCTCACTTACCCATAATTATTTTCATTTATCCCGTCCCCACACAGGGGAAGGGACTTTCAGTGCGGATGCCGCCAAATCACTATATTCAGCAAAAAGCTAGAAATGCCGTAACTCATGCCCACTATTCAGCAACTCATCCGTTCAGCACGGGAACAAACGCAGAAAAAAACCAAATCGCCAGCTCTCAAGAGTTGCCCCCAGCGCCGCGGAGTTTGCACCAGAGTGTACACGACCACCCCGAAAAAACCCAACTCGGCGCTGCGGAAAGTGGCTCGGGTACGGCTGACCTCTGGTTTTGAAGTGACAGCCTACATCCCCGGCATCGGTCACAACTTGCAAGAACATTCGGTAGTAATGATTCGAGGCGGTCGGGTAAAAGATTTACCTGGAGTTAGATACCACATCATTCGCGGTACATTAGACACTGCCGGCGTGAAAGACCGCAAGCAAGGTCGTTCAAAATATGGGGCGAAGCGTCCTAAAGCAACAGTTGACAGTTGACAGTTGACAGTTGACAGTTGACAGTTTAAGAGCGACCTCTACCTAGAAGGAAGAGGATTGGAGTAATGAATAGTCTGATTTTAACTTCTCCCTCACTCGTGTTCCGGCTTTCAACCAATTCTTTCTGGTAACTCGCATCCTTGAGGGGTGGAAAAGCCAAACTTTCGATCGTCCGCGATCGATAATATCTGAGTTCAAAACCCCAAATTCAATCATTCAAAATCAAAAATCCCAAATAGAACTATGTCTCGCCGCACAGTTATTCAAAAACGTCCAGTTCCTCCAGATCCAACCTACAACAGCCGGTTGGTAAGCATGATGGTGAGACGGATCATGCAGCACGGCAAAAAATCCGTGGCCTCCAGCATAGTCTACGACGCCCTGAAAACCATCCAAGAACGCACAGGAGCTGAACCGTTAGACTTGTTTGAAAAAGCAGTCAAAAACGCTACACCCCTGGTAGAAGTCAAAGCCCGCCGGGTAGGTGGCGCTACATACCAAGTGCCGATGGAAGTACGTTCCGATCGCGGAACCACCCTCGCACTCCGTTGGCTGATCAGATTTGCCCGCGCCCGCACAGGCCGCTCGATGGCTGCCAAGCTGGCTAACGAACTGATGGATGCAGCCAACGAAACAGGCAGTGCTATTCGCAAGCGCGAAGAAACACACCGTATGGCAGAAGCTAACAAGGCTTTTGCTCACTACCGTTACTAATTGCCAAATCGTCGGGCATGGAGAAGAGGTCGATCGCGCGGCATAAAAGCATCGGGCGATCAATTGAAAAGTGTAAATTTTGAGTATTGAGATTGCTTCTCCAGGGACAATGCTGCCGGCCATTCGTGAAGCAAACTCAAAACTCCCAAAGTAAAAATTCACCCGGTCTCTGAATCCTCCATGTCGCATCCTTAATATTTTTGTAAACAAATGTTGCAAAAAATATTAAAATGTAACAATACGCTCCATATACTTATGTTCTAAGTCGGTAGCGATGGCAAACAAAGTTATTATGTAGTATAGTTGTATTATAGCAACACAAACTCCAAGGAGGTAGCTGTGGCACGTATCGTCCCGCTAGAGAAAACTCGCAACATCGGCATCGCCGCCCACATTGACGCGGGCAAAACAACAACAACAGAAAGAATTCTGTTCTATTCTGGCATGGTTCACAAAATGGGTGAAGTGCACGATGGAACAACAATTATGGACACGATGGCGCAAGAGCGAGAGCGGGGAATTACGATTACTGCTGCCGCTATCACCACCACTTGGAAAGAGCACAAAATCAACATCATCGACACTCCCGGACACGTAGACTTCACTATCGAAGTAGAACGTTCCATGCGAGTGCTTGACGGAGTGATCGCAGTATTCTGCTCGGTAGGTGGAGTGCAACCACAATCGGAAACAGTTTGGCGACAAGCCGATCGGTATAAAGTACCGCGAATCGTGTTTGTCAACAAAATGGATCGGATGGGCGCGAACTTCTACAAAGTCTATGCTCAAATTTGCGATCGGATGAGAGCGAACGCTGTACCCATCCAAATCCCGATCGGCAGTGAGGAAAACTTCCGGGGAATTGTAGACATAGTGCAAATGAAAGCCTATATCTACAAGAACAACACGGGCACTGATATCGAGGAAGTAGAAATCCCCGATGAAGTCCAAGAGCTAGCGGCCCAATATCGCACCAAGCTGATCGAATCCGTAGCAGAAACCAGCGACGCCCTTACCGAGAAATACCTCGAAGGTGTAGAACTAACCGAAGACGAAATCCGTTTGGCCCTGCGCCACGGTACTGTCCAAGGTACGATCGTCCCCATGCTGTGCGGTTCGGCATTCAAAAACAAAGGCGTTCAGTTGTTGTTGGATGCAGTCATCGACTATCTGCCGTCGCCCTTGGAAGTTCCCCCAATTCAAGGACTCCTACCCAACGGCGACACCGCAGAGCGCTTTGCCGACGACAACGCCCCGCTGTCAGCTCTGGCATTCAAAATCATGGCAGACCCCTACGGTCGCCTGACCTTCCTCCGCGTTTACTCCGGTGTCCTCAAAAAAGGTAGCTACGTCCTCAACTCCACCAAAGACAAAAAAGAGCGGGTTTCTCGCCTAATTGTACTCAAAGCGGACGATCGGATAGACGTAGAAGAACTCCGCGCCGGAGACTTGGGAGCAGCCTTGGGTCTGAAAGACACCTTCACCGGTGACACCATCTGTGAAGAAGGCTCCGAAGTGATTCTGGAGTCCCTGTTTATTCCAGAACCAGTCATCTCGGTAGCGGTGGAACCCAAAACCAAACAAGACATGGAGAAGCTCTCCAAAGCCCTCCAGTCACTCTCCGAAGAAGACCCCACCTTCCGAGTCAACGTTGACCCAGAAACCAATCAGACAGTCATCGCCGGCATGGGAGAACTGCACTTGGAAATTTTGGTAGACAGGATGCTGCGCGAATTCAAAGTAGAAGCCAACGTCGGTCAGCCGCAAGTAGCCTACCGCGAAACCATTCGCAAATCCGTCCGCGCCGAAGGTAAATTTATCCGCCAAAGCGGCGGTAAAGGTCAGTACGGTCACGTGGTGATCGAACTAGAACCTGCTGAAGAGGGAACCGGCTTTGAATTTGTCTCCAAAATTGTCGGTGGCACTGTACCGAAAGAGTACATCAATCCGGCAGCACAAGGGATGAAAGAAGCCTGCGAATCAGGTATTCTAGCAGGATATCCCGTGATCGACCTCAGAGCTACTATGGTAGACGGGTCTTTCCACGATGTAGACTCTTCAGAAATGGCATTCAAGATCGCCGGTTCAATGGCAATCAAAGAAGCCGTGATGAAGGCGTCGCCTGTGCTGCTAGAGCCTATGATGAAGGTAGAGGTTGAAGTTCCCGAAGATTACATCGGGAACGTCATCGGAGACCTCAACTCGCGTCGGGGTCAGATCGAAGGTCAAGAGACGGATCAGGGAATTGCCAAAGTTTCTGTAAAGGTTCCACTAGCAGAAATGTTCGGTTACGCTACTGACATCCGCTCCAAAACCCAAGGTCGAGGCATCTTCACAATGGAATTCAGCCATTACGAAGAAGTGCCGCGAAATGTGGCTGAAGCCATTATCGCTAAGAACAAAGGGAACTAATGATTTAAGGTTTTAGATTTTGGATTTTGGATTGAATCCAAAATCTAGAATCTAAAATCTCAAGTCTAAAATCGCTAAAAAAAACAAGGAACAAATCGAGAATGGCACGCGCAAAATTTGAACGGACTAAACCCCACGTAAACATCGGCACAATCGGTCACGTTGACCACGGCAAAACAACTTTGACCGCGGCGATTACGATGACTCTCTCTGCACTAGGTCAAGCAAAGGCTAAGAACTACGCCGACATCGACGCTGCGCCCGAAGAAAAAGCACGGGGTATTACGATTAATACCGCTCACGTAGAATACGAAACCACAGGTCGTCACTACGCCCACGTGGATTGCCCCGGACACGCTGACTATGTGAAAAACATGATCACCGGTGCTGCTCAAATGGACGGCGGCATCCTAGTAGTGTCAGCGGCAGACGGCCCCATGCCTCAAACTCGCGAACACATCCTGCTAGCTAAGCAAGTTGGTGTTCCCAGCTTGGTTGTCTTCTTGAACAAGGAAGACATGGTGGATGACGCTGAACTGTTGGAACTGGTAGAACTGGAAGTTCGCGAACTTTTGAGCTCTTACGATTTTCCTGGCGATGACATTCCCATCGTGACTGGTTCTGGCTTGAAAGCTCTCGAAGCGATGCTTGCTAACCCCAAAACCAAGCAGGGCGAAAATGAGTGGATTGACAAGATTTACAAGCTGATGGAAGCAGTAGATGCTTACATCCCTACTCCAGAACGCGAAATTGACAAGCCTTTCTTGATGGCAGTTGAAGACGTATTCTCGATTACTGGTCGGGGTACTGTGGCTACTGGTCGGATTGAGCGCGGCAGTGTCAAAGTAGGCGAAACTGTCGAAGTGATTGGTCTTAAGGACACTCGCAGCACTACGGTGACTGGTGTGGAAATGTTCACTAAGTCCTTGGATGAAGGCTTGGCCGGCGACAACGTGGGTCTACTCCTCCGGGGTATTTTGAAGGCTGATATTGAAAGAGGCATGGTAATTGCCAAGCCAAAATCCATCAGTCCTCACACTCAGTTTGAATCTGAAGTTTACATTCTGAAGAAGGAAGAAGGCGGCCGTCACACGCCATTTTTCTCTGGCTACCGCCCTCAATTCTACGTCCGTACAACTGACGTAACCGGTACAATCATGCAGTTCACTGCTGATGACGGTTCGGAAGCTGAAATGGTGATGCCTGGTGACCGGATCAAAATGACTGTAGATCTGATTCACCCGATCGCGATCGAACAAGGAATGCGCTTCGCAATTCGCGAAGGCGGCCGCACCGTCGGCGCCGGCGTTGTTTCCAAAATCCTCAAGTAGGAATCCGCTAACAGCCCTGATAGCAGAAAAGCCACCAAATGTCAATAGGCTTTTCTGCTATTTAGTGAGTAGTTAGTAGTTATTGGTTAGTAGTTATTGGTTAGTAGTTAGTGGTTAGTAGTTATTGGTTGGTAGTTATTGATTAAATATTCGATAATAAAGAACAAATAACAAGTAACAAAGAACAAATAACAAGTAACAAAGAACAAATAACAAAGAACAAAAAATAAACAGAACCTAGAAAATTAAAGAAACCAAAATGGCAGCTATCCCACAACAAAAAATTCGCATTCGCCTCAAAGCTTTCGATCGCCGAATTCTCGACGCATCTTGTGAAAAGATTGTAGATACAGCAAATCGGACAGCAGCTACTGCGATCGGCCCGATTCCCCTACCGACAAAACGACGGATTTATTGCTTGCTGCGATCGCCCCACGTAGACAAAGATTCTCGCGAACACTTTGAAACCCGCACGCACCGTCGCATTATCGACATTCACCAGCCTTCTGCTAAAACAATTGACGCTTTGATGAAATTGGATTTGCCAGCCGGCGTAGATATTGAAGTCAAGCTGTAGATTGACAGTTTGGGAAATAACAAGAGAAGGAACAATGGAAAAATACATTGTTCCTTTTTTTTATCAAATTCTTTAAGTTACAATCCTCAGTATTGATTCACCAAAGCAGAATTTATTTCTGGAGAATTCCGGCGCAATGCTTTGTAACCGTTATTTTATTATAAATCCCATCACCAGATAATAGAGATGACACCTGAAGCCGTAATATTTCGATCGCACGTCAACAACGCAACAGTTTCACCTCGCTCTTGCAAAATCATTGCGGTTGCGACAATTTGGCGATCGTGCATTTCATTAATGTTCAATAAGCTGAGCGTTCGATCGACGATAGTTCGATCGAGTGGATAAACTGTGATTCTGGAATCGCTATTAATCACATTAAACAAGGCATTTACAGATGGAATTGATGTTTTTCCCCGCTCTACAATCCATGCAGCTTCAGCAAGAGCGATCGCGGGTAGAACAAGCTGACTGTCCAAATTAGAAAGAATGGCTTGGGCTTGAGTCCCCAATCTTTGATTTCCTTCGAGAAACCAAATCAATGCGTGGGTTTGAAACTGTAACTTAATTTATGGACAAAGCTACCCATCCTTGACTATTTGGGTAGCTTTGTCCGCAACTCGGGCGATCGCACGAGACTATTTG
>NZ_JAEQCE010000194.1:0-3298 GCF_020738665.1 Microcoleus sp. PH2017_08_TRC_O_A | reverse complement strand
ACAACAATCCGCCCGTTGTTTCACCGACAAGCGCTCGGACTTATACAGAATTAGAGACAACTATTTCATTAGACAATCTTGCCACAGATGCAGAGGCCGACCCTCTGACAATTAGCGTCCTCAATCCAGTAAACGGCACGGTAATTTTCAATCCCTTAACGAACAAAGCATCCTTTAAACCAGCAATCGGTTTCTCTGGAATTGCCAGCTTTGATTTCCTTGCCAGCGACGCTTTCGGGAGTTCAACGCCCGCGCGGGTAACAGTCAATGTCAGCGATGTTCCGCTGCTGAATCTAGATTTTGTGAAGCGAAATCCGCGACTCAATGCAGGAGAAAATACGGAATTAGTTGTGCTCGGAGATTTTGCCGACCAAAAAGGTGTAGTGCTGCCAGATTCTTATCTAACTTACACTTCAATAAATCCAGAAGTAGCACCAATTGATCCAACTGGTAAAGTGACAGGTTTAACCAACGGCACTTCGATTTTGAGCGCATCTCGAAATAACCTGCAAGCAGTGACCCCAATTCGGATTGGGACGATGCCAGCACCGACAACAGACGCTCAACTGCATCAGATACTAGCCGAAATGTACGGACTAGACCCATACCCAGATGCCGTCTCCCTGACACCAGGTTCAACGCGGAAACTGTCCCTCGGCTTAAACTCCAATTTCACCGAAGCCAACCTAACCGCAGCCAGCACAGGTACACGCTACTTTAGCAACAACAGCAACATCCTCAACGTCAGTCCCGACGGCACCATTACAGCAGTAGGCCTTGGCGATGCCACCGTCACAGCCATTCACGGCACCGCATCCGCCACCATTCCAGTTCGAGTCGAAGCACCGAAAATCGGCACAACCGCCTTGGGAACCGACGGTGGCATCATCAACTCAAGCGACGGAACCCTAGCAGTCATGATACCTCCGGGCGCTCTCAAACAGAATGCAACCGTCAGCATTGCCCCAGTCAACCAACAAAACTTGTCCCTACCGCTACCACCGGGATTTGAATTTGCAGGAGCCTTCAACTTAAACTTTAGCGATAACTCCCTGAATATACCCGCGCAACCGGCACTTGGAATCCGATTTGGCTGCAAGAAGAATCAGGCATAGTCGGAGATGACGGCAACATTCGCACCCAGTCTCCTCCCTATCCAGGTGTGGTCAGACCGGGCGAATACGCAGTAGTCTACTCCAGTCCGACAGGCAGCGCCACCCTAGTCAAAGGTCAGCTTACCCTCAACTACAACTTCCCCCTAGCATTTTTTGGCATCATTGACCCCCTGGGAAATATCGGTCAGTTAATCGACCCGGACAAATTCGTTACCACCCCAGCCTTTACCGTAACTCGCGACATATCTTCAGTACAGGTAGTAGCAATCCCCAAGGTGGGACTTCCCGTCATAACAGAGGTAGGCGTCCAGCGAAACGACGAGGGTACTGCCACATTTAAGGCAGCTTTGAATATGCCAGCCCCAACTACCTCTGACCCCACAACACCTCCTGTCCTCCAAAAGGCTGAACTGAAATTCAAGGATGAGAACAACCAGCAATTTGAGAACAATGAGCCCCTCTTATTTCTGACCGGGGGCAACATTTTAGTCAACAACGCCAGCGACTCCAAAGGCAGTAAGTTTGAAGATTTGACAGTTAAGTTCTCTTTTGGTAACTCTATGTATGAGGGGACTGTAGTACCGACACGCAGTCGCTCTCTTGGAGGCAATCAGTATGAAGTAGCAGTTAAAGTGCCTGATACAGTAGTGCTGGGCGCTTCAAACGTAGTGCTGGAGAGGAAGCAGAACCAGATCGTCGAGCAAAAAGGCGTTACACCAGTATACAAAGAAATCCAGTACAACAGCAATCCAATTCGCCTGCCAGAGGGGGCAGAGTACGTCTTTGCAGCCTTGGGCGGTTCTGACCGAGTAGCGGTTCTCAACGGTAAAAACCCCGAATCAGTAGTTGATACTACAAACAGCAAGGACTTGCTGTTGGCTCAAATTCCTGTGGGGACTAGCAGTGTCACAGATTGGGCAGAATCAACAGCCGTGACTAGCGACGGAAATCGCGTTTACGCAACCTTGAGGAATTCAGGTCAAGTGGCATTGGTCGATCCAATGGTACTGCGACAGGTAGATACTGTGCCAAATACTTCAGGCGTCAATCCCATTGTCCTGCCGGCGGGCGCTAGACCCAAGTCAATAGTCATCAGTCCTAGAGACGATTATGCTTACATTGGCGACTTGAATCAAGCGAAAATTTACGTCCTTGACATCAACCCTAACTCGGCAACTTATCACAAAGTAGTTGAGACTATTAACGTCACTTCACCATTAGGGTTGAGTCAGTTGGCAATTAGTAGTGACGGGCGGCGGCTGTTCGGCACGGGTTCTGATAATAATGAGCAAGTGCCTAATCGTCGGATTTATGCAATCAATATTGACTCGAAGGATCGACCGAAGGATGAAGATTCTAATCCTCGTAAGTGGCATCAACAAATCGGAGTTATTCCTACTATTTCGGAGACCGAGGGAATATCAGCTACGAATGAGCCGAAGAAAATGGTGTTCACAAACGGATTGAATCGGAGTAATCCTGACCAGAATAATGACGCGCCTGGTTTTGGGGTGTTGGAAATTACTTCGGACGATCCTCTTAACTTTACTGCTTCTGTGAGTTATGCTCCTTTAAGTTTGGGTTTTCCTACTGATTATTTTGATGTGAATGAGGGGGTATCTGTCACTGTAACGCGGGATGGGCGGTATGGGTTTGTGGCTGGTCGCAATTCTGCAAGTATTAACCCTTCTGCAGATGTGCGTTCTGGGGGAAATATTGGGATTATTAAAGACCCCTTGGGGCCAAATCCTCAATTAATCGGTGCTACCAGACCGATTCCAGAGACTCTTACTAACGATTTGGTACTATCAAATGATAACAAATACCTTTATGGCTCTTATCCTTCTCTGAGTGGTAGCGGGAGCGTTTATGCTTTCGATGTTGAGGAAATGATTAAAACTCTGGACAATCCTGGTCAATTCAAAATTGATAGTCTTGACAGGGGTGTTAAGTCTCCTTTCTTCAATGCTACTACGGCGAGGTCTGTGACTGCGGCTGATTTCACAAGGGTTCCTATTGATGATATAAATCCGGCAATTAGTATTGCTGCTGACTATGGGATTCTTCAGGAGAATCGACCTGCTAATCAGTTTACTTATGGGGTGCCGTTGGGTACAACACGCGCACCCGTAGGTACTGGGGGCAATTTACGGGATTTGAGTTCTGCACCGACTGACTGGCTG